>NZ_ASSI01000101.1:0-71812 GCF_000466765.1 Burkholderia sp. AU4i
GCTGCCGGCCGGCGCGCCGCTCGCGGCGCTGCGTACGCTCGCGAACGAAAGCCGCGAGCCCGGCACGTTCCGGGCCACGCTGGTGGCGCAGCCGGTGGCGCGCCCGATGCTGCAGGGTGCGCGGCCGACCACGTTCTGGCAGTTCGGCGCGGGCACGCAGGGCCCCGTCGTGGGTCCGCTGATCGACGTGCGCGAGGGCGACACGGTCGAGATCAAGTTCGTGAACAAGCTGCCGCAACCGTCGACGATCCACTGGCACGGCCTGCCGGTGCCGCCCGACCAGGACGGCAACCCGTCCGATCCCGTCGCGCCCGGCGCGGCGCGCGTGTACCGCTTCACGTTGCCGAAGGGGAGCGCCGGTACCTACTGGTACCACCCGCATCCGCACATGATGACGGCCGAGCAGGTGTTTCGCGGGCTCGCCGGCCCGTTCGTCGTGCGCGCCGCGGACGATCCGCTGGCGGGCTGGCCCGAGCGCAACCTGTTCGTGTCGGACCTGAAGCTTGCGCGTGACGGCACGATTGCACCGAACGACATGATGGACTGGATGAACGGTCGCGAGGGCCAGTTCGTGCTGGTCAACGGCGCGCGCCGGCCGCGGATCGACGTCGCGGGCGACGAGCGCTGGCGCGTGTGGAACGCGTGCAGCGCGCGCTACTTGCGTATCGCGTTCGACGACGGCCGTGCATTCGAGCACGCGGGCACCGACGGCGGGCTGTTCGACGCGCCGCGCCCCGTCACGTCGCTGCTGATCGCGCCGGGCGAGCGTGCGGAATTGCTGGTGCGCGCCGGCGATCGCGCGTCGCGCGCGGTGCTGCAGGCGGCCGAATACGACCGCCGCAAGATGTCGATGTCGCACGATGACGGGCACGGCAGCCTGCCGGCCGATCCGGCACTGGCGCTGGCCGACGTCGCGTTTGCGCCGGCCACCGCACGTGTGTTGCCGACGACATTACGTGCGGTGCCGCCGCTGGGCGAGCCGGTTGCGCACAAGACGGTCGCGTTCGGCGAGGAAATGGACATGGACGCGATGATGAAGGGACCGGCGCACGGCCGTCCGGCCGGCATGCGTTTCACGATCAACGGCGAAACCTACGCGGCGCACCGCGCGACGCTGACGAGCCGTCGCGGCGACGTCGAACGCTGGGAGATTCGCAATACCACCGACATGGATCACCCGTTCCACCTGCACGGCACGCAGTTCCAGGTGATCGAGCGGGCATCGGGCGGTTCGCGCACGAGCGAACCGTTCCGTGCATGGCGCGATACCGTGAACGTGCGCAGCGGCGAAACCGTGACGATTCTCGTCACGCAGGACATGCGTGGAGAGCGCATGTTTCATTGCCACATTCTCGAACACGAGGATCTCGGCATGATGGGCACGCTGAAGGTCGTGTAACGAAGTGACGATTATGTTTCACGTGCCGGATGAGTATCTGATCTGCGTGTGTGACAAGACAATACGTGTTCAATTATCGGGATTGAACGAAAAGGCCGGCCAATCGATAATCGACTGGCCGGCCTCGAAAAAAAGAAACCCGGCGCAATGCGCCGGGTTTCTTCGTCTGATATCCGGTGCCTTATACGGCCTGGATGTTCGACGCTTGCTTGCCCTTCGGCCCTTGGACGACGTCAAAGCTCACCTTCTGGCCTTCCTTCAGCGTCTTGAAGCCATTCATGGTGATAGCCGAGAAGTGCGCAAACAGATCCTCACCGCCCTCATCGGGAGTGATGAAACCGAAGCCCTTCGCGTCGTTGAACCACTTAACGATACCAGTTGCCATTTCCTACTTCCCCTGTCACACAGTCGCTGCTACTTACCACGAGCACGCTCGAAAAGCTAAACGACCGGAAAATGCAGCCGTTCCCCCCTCACAAGCTCACCTCGGCCTCTTTCATCTTGCCGACCGGCAAATTGAAAAAAGTGCCAGCTTGATTGTTGGCGCTCTTTATTGGAGTGTCAAGTGGAATTTTTAGACGTTTAGAGGGACGTTGTAAAGAACCCATTTTCAGGGTTTTTCCGGCTTTGCTTGGCAGCACGCGGCCAAGCGCGAGGACTTGAAAAGCCGCATAATCGGCTCATATACCAGGCTCGAGTGACACGCGTTCGAGTCGTCCCGGCTTGTGGGATACTGGATGCGGACACGACGTTCCGGTGCGGTTCCCCCTGACGGTTCGTGTTCCGCGCCACGCGTGAAAGCCGGCACCGCAGCCGGCTTTCGTATGGCACGAAGAAGATCGCGTGTTCCGGGATACCGGGGAGGGCGCCGGCCGGTCGGTCGGGTAATGGCAGGATTGCGGGCCTGTCCGAGTTGTTTAGAATGGGTGTATGGCGATTATCCCGGACAAGCAGGACAGCACCGTCCTGGAACGCAAGCAGCAGAAGCTCAAGCCGCCTTCGATGTACAAGGTGGTGCTGCTGAACGACGACTTCACGCCGATGGAATTCGTCGTGATGGTGGTCCAGGAGTATTTCAAGAAGGATCGCGAGACGGCCACGCAGATCATGCTGAAGGTCCATCGCGAAGGGCGAGGGGTTTGTGGGGTCTATACGCGGGACATCGCGTCGACCAAGGTTGAGCAAGTCGTTACCCATGCGCGGCAGGCAGGGCATCCGCTGCAGTGCGTGATGGAGGAAGCATGATTGCCCAGGAATTGGAAGTCAGCCTGCACATGGCGTTCATGGAAGCACGCCAGGCGCGCCATGAGTTCATTACGGTCGAGCACCTGCTGCTGGCCCTGCTGGATAATCCGACGGCAGCCGAGGTGTTGCGCGCGTGTGCGGCCAACATCGAGGACTTGCGTCAGAACCTGCGCAATTTCATCCACGACAACACACCTACCGTCCCGGGTACCGACGATGTCGATACCCAGCCGACGCTCGGTTTCCAGCGCGTGATCCAGCGCGCGATCATGCACGTCCAGTCGACGTCGAACGGCAAGAAGGAAGTGACCGGCGCGAACGTGCTGGTCGCGATCTTCGGCGAGAAGGATTCGCACGCCGTGTACTACCTGCAGCAGCAGGGCGTCACGCGCCTCGACGTGGTGAACTTCATTTCGCACGGCATCGCGAAGACGAACAGCGGCGAAGCCGCTAAGTCGACCGACGCGAATGCGGAAAGCGAAGACGCGAATGCGCAGAAGGAAACGCCGCTCGCGCAGTTCACGCAGAACCTGAACCAGATGGCGAAGGACGGCCGCATCGATCCGCTGATCGGTCGCGAGCCCGAGGTCGAGCGCGTCGTGCAGGTGCTGTGCCGTCGCCGCAAGAACAATCCGTTGCTCGTCGGCGAAGCCGGCGTCGGCAAGACCGCGATCGCCGAAGGGCTCGCCTATCGCATCACGCGCGGCGAAGTGCCGGACATCCTTGCGAACGCGCAGGTGTATTCGCTCGACATGGGGGCGCTGCTGGCGGGCACCAAGTATCGCGGCGATTTCGAGCAGCGTCTGAAGACGGTGCTGAAGGAGCTCAAGGAGCGTCCGCACGCGATCCTGTTCATCGACGAAATCCATACGCTGATCGGCGCGGGCGCCGCGTCGGGCGGCACGCTCGATGCGTCGAACCTGCTGAAGCCGGCGTTGTCGTCGGGCACGCTCAAGTGCATCGGCGCGACCACGTTCACCGAATATCGCGGCATCTTCGAGAAGGATGCGGCGCTGTCGCGGCGCTTCCAGAAGGTCGACGTGAGCGAGCCGAGCGTCGAGCAGACGGTCGCGATCCTGCGCGGGCTGAAGTCGCGCTTCGAGGAGCATCACGGCGTCAAGTATTCGTCGGGCGCACTGTCGGCCGCGGCCGAACTGTCGGCGCGCTTCATCACCGACCGTCACCTGCCGGACAAGGCGATCGACGTGATCGACGAGGCGGGCGCCGCCCAGCGCATCCTGCCGAAGTCGAAGCAGAAGAAGACGATCGGCAAGAGCGAGATCGAGGAAATCATCTCGAAGATCGCGCGCGTGCCGCCGCAGAGCGTGTCGCAGGACGATCGCAGCAAGCTGCAGACGCTCGACCGCGACCTGAAGAGCGTCGTGTTCGGCCAGGATCCGGCGATCGACGCGCTCGCGGCCTCGATCAAGATGGCGCGCGCGGGCCTCGGCAAGATGGACAAGCCGATCGGCGCGTTCCTGTTCTCCGGCCCGACGGGTGTCGGCAAGACCGAAGTGGCGCGCCAGCTCGCGTTCACGCTCGGCATCGAGCTGATCCGCTTCGACATGTCGGAATACATGGAGCGTCACGCGGTGAGCCGGCTGATCGGCGCGCCGCCGGGCTACGTCGGGTTCGACCAGGGCGGCCTGCTGACCGAAGCCGTCACGAAGAAGCCGCACTGCGTGCTGCTGCTCGACGAAATCGAGAAGGCGCATCCGGACATCTTCAACGTGCTGCTGCAGGTGATGGACCACGGCACGCTGACGGACAACAACGGCCGCAAGGCGGATTTCCGCAACGTCATCATCATCATGACGACGAATGCGGGTGCCGAGTCGATGCAGAAGGCGACGATCGGCTTCACGACGCGCCGCGAGACGGGCGACGAGATGACCGACATCAAGCGCCTGTTCACGCCGGAGTTCCGCAACCGCCTGGATTCGATCATCAGCTTCCGCTCGCTCGATGAGGAAATCATCATGCGCGTGGTCGACAAGTTCCTGATCCAGCTCGAGGAACAGCTGCACGAGAAGAAGGTCGACGCGCTCTTCACCGACGCGTTGCGCAAGCATCTCGCGAAGCACGGCTTCGACCCGCTGATGGGCGCGCGGCCGATGCAGCGGCTGATCCAGGACACGATCCGGCGCGCGCTGGCCGACGAGTTGCTGTTCGGCAAGCTGGTCAACGGCGGCCACGTGACGGTCGATGTCGACGAAAACGACAAGGTGCAGTTGTCGTTCGACAAGCTGGCGAATCCGCCGCACAAGCCGAACGAAGAGACGGTCGAAGTCGAGTAAGCGATAATTCGTTGTTCATGCGAACGGCGCGGGAAGTTCTCCGCGCCGTTTCGTTTTATCCGGCGCCGGCGGCGCGATGGTGGGGCAGGGGAGTGGTAACGCAGTGACACAACAACAACGGACGTTCGACGACATCGTCGCGCGCGAACAAGGGTTGCGCCACGCGCTGACGTCGGGGCAGATGGCGATGATCGCGATCGGCGGCGCAATCGGCACGGGCCTGTTCCTCGGCAGCGGGTTCGCGATCGGGCTCGCCGGCCCGAGCGTGCTGGTCTCGTATGCGATCGGCGCGCTGATCGCGTTGCTGCTGATGGGCGCGCTCGCGGAAATGACGGTCGCGCATCCGACCGCCGGCTCGTTCGGCGCGTATGCCGAGCACTACGTCGGCCCCCTCGCAGGTTTCCTGGTGCGTTATGCGTACTGGTTCGCGGTGGTGTTCGCGATCGGCACCGAGATCAGCGCGATCGCCGTGTTCATGAAGTACTGGTTCCCGGCCGTGCCCGGCTGGTACTGGGTGATCGGCTTCTCCGCGCTGCTGATCGCCGTGAATCTCGCGAGCGTCACGCTGTACGGCACGGTCGAATACGCATTCTCGCTGCTGAAGATCGCGGCGATCGTCGTGTTCATCGTGCTCGGCGCGTATCTCGTGTGGTCGGCGCCGGCCGCATCCGGCATCGGGTTCGCGAACTACACCGCGCACGGCGGCTTCATGCCGAAGGGGCCGTGGGGCACCTGGGTCGCGGTGATCGTCGCGATCTTCAGCTACATGAGCATCGAAGCCGTCGCGATCGCGGCCGGCGAGGCGCGCGATCCGCAGCACGCGGTCACGCGCGCATTCCGCTCGACCGTGTTCCGGCTCGTCCTGTTCTACCTGCTGACGCTGTCGCTGATGCTCGCGATCGTGCCGTGGACGCAGGCCGGCACCGACGAAAGCCCGTTCGTAAAGGTGATGGCCGCGACCCACGTGCCGTACGCGGCGGGCGTGATCAACTTCGTGTTGCTGATCGCGGCGCTGTCGGCGATGAACAGCCAGCTTTACGTGACGACGCGGATGATGTTCAGCCTGTCGCGCGCGCGGCTCGCGCCCGCGGTGTTCGGCCGGCTCGGCACGAACGGCGTGCCGCGCGCGGCGCTGTGGATCTCGACCAGCGGCGTCGCGGTCGCGGCCGTGCTGGTCGCGCTCGCGCCCGACACCGCGTTCACGGTGATGATGGCGATCGCGATGTTCGGCGCGCTGTTTACGTGGCTGATGATCTTCGTCACGCACCTGCGCTTCCGTTCGCGGTACCGCGGCCCCGAGCTCGCGTTCCGGATGTGGGGACACCCGTTCGGCAGCCTGCTCGGTGCGGGGCTCGTCGCGGCGATCCTGTTCACGACCGCGTTCACGCGCGAATTTCGGATGACGATGGTGGTCGGCGTCGTGTTCGTCGTGCTGCTCACGCTCGCGTACGCGCTGCATTACCGGCACGAACACGCTCGTTGACGGTACCGGCGCGGCCGCCCGCGCCGTTTTTTCCGGTCGCTAAGGTTCCGTTAAGCCCGCGACGACTACATTCGATCCTGCCTGCAAGGCGGGCGCGGCATGCGCCGGCTCGCCGCTTTCATGCAAAAAGGGGTGCGAATGAACAAACTTCCCGAAATCACGCTCGCGTTCTGGATCATGAAGATCTGCGCGACGACACTCGGCGAAACCGGTGGCGACCTGCTGTCGATGACGCTGAACGTCGGTTATGCGGTGAGCTCGATCCTGCTGTTCGGTTTCTTTCTCGTGACGCTGGGCGCGCAGCTCAGGACGACGCGTTATCGCCCGGCGATCTACTGGGCCGTGATCGTCGCGACGAGCACGGCCGGCACGACGATGTCCGATTTCATGGATCGCACGCTCGGCCTCGGTTATGCGGCCGGCTCGTCGATCCTGGTTGCGATCCTGCTGGCTATCTTCGCCGTGTGGCGGCTCAGCGGCGAATCGCTGTCGGTCGACCTGATCCGCACGCGCAAGGTCGAGCTGCTGTACTGGATCGCGATCCTGTTCTCGAACACGCTGGGCACCGCGCTCGGCGACTTCCTCGCGGACAGCTCGGGGCTCGGTTTCGGCGGCGGCGCGCTGCTGATCGGCGGGTTGCTCGCGGCGATCGTGCTTGCGCACTATTTCACGCGGATCTCGGGCGTGCTGCTGTTCTGGGCCGCGTTCGTGCTCACGCGGCCGTTCGGTGCGACGGTCGGCGATCTGCTGACGAAGCCGGTTGCGAAGGGTGGCCTCGCGCTCGGGACGGTAGGTTCGTCGGCGGTGCTGCTCGGCGTGCTGGTCGCACTGGTGATCTACGCGATCGTCGCCCAGGCGCGGCAGCGCGACCTTGCGCCCGCGCGGATCGCGCAACCCGTCGAAGAGTGACGGAGACGGACAGGAAAAAGGGGCCGCGAGGCCCCTTTGTCATTGCGCCGTTCAGTGACGGCCGGTGCTGCCGAAGCCGCCTTCGCCGCGATCGCTTTCCGCGAAGTCGTCGACGATGTTGAACTGCGCCTGCACGACCGGCACGATCACGAGTTGCGCGAGCCGTTCGAACGGATTCAGCACGAACTCGGTCTGGCCGCGGTTCCACGTCGAGACCATCAGCTGGCCCTGGTAGTCGGAATCGATCAGGCCGACGAGGTTGCCGAGCACGATGCCGTGCTTGTGGCCGAGGCCCGAGCGCGGCAGGATCAGCGCGGCGTAGCCCGGATCGGCGAGGTGAATCGCGAGGCCGGTCGGCACGAGCGTCGTTTCGCCCGGCTGCAGCGTGACCGGCGCGTCGAGGCATGCGCGCAGGTCGAGGCCCGCGCTGCCGGTGGTCGCATAGGCGGGCAGGTAGTCGCGCATGCGCGCGTCGAGAATCTTCAGGTCGAGTTTCATGCGGTCGTCGAATCGGTCGGGAAGGGCGCGGCAGCAAGCACCGCCGCGCGGGAGATCAGATCAGGCGGTTGTCGGGCAGGCGTTTCGCGATTTCCGCGACGAGCGTGTGCGCGAGTTCGTCTTTCGGTGCGCGCGGCAGGCGCGTGAGGCCGGTTGCCTCGAACAGCACGACTTCGTTGTCGTCGCGGCCGAACGTCAGCGGGCCGAGGTTGCCGACGAGCAGCGGCACGTTCTTGCGTTTGCGCTTCTCGTCGCCGTGCACGTCGAGGTCGCCGCTTTCGGCCGCGAACCCGACGCAGTACGGCGGATCGGGCAGCGCCGCGACCGACGCGAGGATGTCCGGGTTCTCGACGAATGCGAGTGCGGGCATCTTGCGGTCGGCCGTCTTCTTCATCTTGTGCTCGGCCGGCTGGGGGACGCGCCAGTCGGCGACCGCGGCCACCGCGATGAAGATGTCGGCGTCGTTCACGGCCTGCATTACCGCGTCGTACATCTGCTGGGCCGTCTGCACGTCCTGGCGGTAGACGCCCCACGGCGTGTCGAGCGCGACCGGCCCCGCGACGAGATGCACGTCGGCGCCGGCCTGCTGCGCGGCGCGCGCGAGCGCGAAACCCATCTTGCCGCTCGAGCGGTTCGTGAGGCCGCGTACCGGGTCGAGCGGCTCGAACGTCGGGCCGGCCGTGATCAGCACGCGCCGGTGCGCGAGCACCTTCGGCGCGAAGTGCGCGACGATCGCTTCATAGATCGCCTCGGGCTCGAGCATGCGGCCGTCGCCGACTTCGCCGCACGCCTGCGCACCCGAATCCGGGCCGAGCACCGACACGCCGTCCGCGCGCAGTTGCGCGGCGTTGCGTTGCGTGGCCGGGTTCTGCCACATCTGGCGGTTCATCGCGGGGACGACGAGCAGCGGGCAATCGCGCGCGACGCACAGCGTCGACAGCAGATCGTCCGCGAACCCGTGCGCAAGCTTCGCGAGGAAATCCGTCGACGCCGGCGCAATCACGATCGCGTCGGCTTCACGCGACAGGTCGATGTGCGCCATGTTGTTGTCGATGCGCGCGTCCCACTGGCTCGTATAGACGGGCCGCCCCGACAGCGCCTGCATCGTGACGGGCGTGATGAACTGGGTAGCGGCTTCGGTCATCGCGACCTGCACGGTCGCGCCTGCCTTCACGAGCAGCCGCGTGAGCTCGGCGATCTTGTAGCAGGCGATGCCGCCCGTCAGGCCGAGAACGAGGTGTTTTCCTGCGAGTTCTGCTTGTGCCAACTCAGGCCTCCAAGGGTCGAACGGAACGGCCGGCGCGAAGCCGGCCGTCGACGCCGAGTATGCGCGCTTAGCGCGAGCCGCGCACGCGACGCAGTTCGTCGTAGATCAGCAGCACCGCGCCGATCGTGATCGCGGAATCGGCGAGGTTGAACGCCGGGAAGTGCCAGGCGCCGAGGTGGAAATCGAGGAAGTCGATCACGTGGCCGTAGACGAGCCGGTCGATCACGTTGCCGAGCGCGCCGCCAAGGATCAGCGCGAGCGACACGCTGAACAGCCGCTGGTGGCCGTGGCGCTTCAGCAGGAAGCAGATCACGAGCGTCGCGCCGATGCCGAGCGCGGTGAACGCCCAGCGCTGCCAGCCGCTCGCGGTCGACAGGAAGCCGAACGCGGCGCCGCGGTTGTACACCAGCACGAGGTTGAAGAACGACGTCAGCGCGTGCTGCGCGCCATACACGAACGTTTTCAGGATCGCGATCTTCGACAGCTGGTCGAACAGGATCACGATCAGCGAAATGCCCAGCCAGGGCGCAAGCGCGCCGCTGGCCGGTTTCGACAGGGTTTTCGCCATATTCAAGCAGCGCTCCGGATTTCGCCGTTTTCGAACAGGTTGGAGAAGCAGCGGCCGCACAGCGTCGGGTGATCGGCGTGCGCGCCGACATCTTCGCGGTAGTGCCAGCAGCGTTCGCACTTCTGGTACTTCGACGCTGCGACGTCGACGCTTTCCTGCGCTTCGTCGTCGACCTTGACGACCGTCGCGGCCGACGTGATCAGCACGAACTTGAGATCATCGCCGAGGCTCGTGAGCGCGTCGTAGCGTGCGCCGCTCGCATGCACGGCGACTTCGGCCTGCAGCGACGAACCGATGCGGTTCGCGGTGCGCGCTTCCTCGAGCGCCTTCGTCACGTTGCCGCGCACGTCGCGCAGCAGCGCCCACTTCTCGATCAGCGCGGCCGAGCCGGCGACTTCCGGATACGCGTAGTAGGTTTCCGTGAAGATCGTGTCGCTGGCCGGCTGGAACACCTTCCACGCTTCTTCCGCCGTGAACGACAGGAACGGCGCGAGCACGCGCAGCAGGCCGTGCGTGAGGTGGTACAGCGCGGTCTGCGCGGAGCGGCGCGCGCGCGAATCGGCCGCGCTCGTGTACAGGCGGTCCTTCAGCACGTCGAGGTAGAAGCCGCCGAGATCTTCCGAGCAGTACGTCTGCAGCTTCGCGACGACCGGGTGGAACTCGTACTTCTCGTAGTGGCCGAGCAGTTCCGTCTGCAGTTGCTGCGAGAACGCGACCGCATAACGGTCGATCTCGAGCCAGTCCTCGACGGGCACCGCGTGCTGCGCGAAGTCGAAGTCCGACAGGTTCGCGAGCAGGAAGCGCAGCGTGTTGCGGATGCGGCGATAGCCTTCGGTCACGCGCTTCAGGATTTCCTCGGAGATCGCGAGCTCGCCCGAATAGTCGGTCGATGCGATCCACAGGCGGATGATTTCCGCACCGAGGCGGTTCGCGACTTCATGCGGATCGATGCCGTTGCCGAGCGACTTGCTCATCTTGCGGCCTTCGCCGTCGACCGTGAAGCCGTGCGTGAGCAGGCCCTTGTACGGCGCACGGCCGTCGATCATCGACGCGGTCAGCAGCGACGAGTGGAACCAGCCGCGGTGCTGGTCCGAGCCTTCGAGGTAGAGGTCGGCCGGGAACTGCAGCTGATCCTTGTGCGAGCCGCGCAGCACGTGCCAGTGCGTCGTGCCGGAGTCGAACCACACGTCGAGCGTGTCGCGGTTCTTTTCGTACAGGTTCGCGTCGTCGCCGATCAGCTCGCGCGGGTCGAGCGTCTGCCAGGCCTCGATACCCGACTGCTCGACGCGCTTCGCGACTTCCTCGAGCAGCTCGAGCGTGCGCGGGTGCAGCTCGCCGGTTTCCTTGTGCACGAAGAACGCCATCGGCACGCCCCATTGGCGCTGGCGCGACAGCGTCCAGTCGGGACGGTTCGCGATCATGCTGAACAGGCGCTGCTTGCCCCACGACGGGTAGAACGCGGTGGCGTCGATGCCTTCGAGCGCGGTTTCGCGCAGCGTCTTGCCGCCGTCGCGCGGCGTCACGTCCATGCCGGCGAACCACTGCGACGTCGCACGGTAGATGATCGCCGTCTTGTGACGCCAGCAGTGCATGTAGCTGTGCTTGTAGTGCTCGCTGCGCAGCAGCGAGCCGGCTTCGCGCAGCGCGTCGACGACCTTCGGGTTCGCGTCCCAGATCGACAGGCCGCCGAACAGCGGCAGCGATTCGATGTAACGGCCGTCGCCCATCACCGGGTTGATGATGTCCGAGTCGGTCATCCCGTGCGCCTTGCACGACTGGAAGTCCTCGATGCCGTATGCCGGCGACGAGTGCACGACGCCGGTACCCGTGTCGGTCGTCACGTAGTCGCCGAGGTAGACGGGCGCGGTGCGCTTGTAGCCGGGGTGGGCCGATGCGAGCGGGTGGTGGAAGCGCAGGTTCGCGAGCTTCACGCCCGGCGCGGTTGCAACGACGCGGCCGGTCAGCTTGAAGTCGGACATGCAGGCTTCGACGCGTTCTTCCGCGACGATCAGCAGCCCGCGCTCGGTGTCGACCAGCGCGTAGACGATTTCCGGATGGAGGTTCAGCGCCTGGTTCGCGGGGATCGTCCACGGCGTGGTGGTCCAGATCACGATGCCGCCGTCGGCGCGCGGCAGCGCCGGCAGGCCGAACGCCTGCGCGGTCTTTTCCGGTTCCGCGAACGCGAACATCACGTCGATCGTCGGGTCGGTGCGGTCCTTGTACTCGACTTCCGCTTCCGCGAGCGCCGAGCCGCAGTCGAAGCACCAGTTCACCGGCTTCAGCCCGCGATACACGTAGCCCTTCTCGATGATCTTGCCGAGCGCGCGGATCTCTTCCGCCTCGTTGACGAAGTTCATCGTCTTGTACGGGTCGGCCCAGTCGCCGAGCACGCCGAGACGCTTGAAGCCGACCTTCTGCTTCTCGATCTGCTCGGTCGCGTACGCGCGCGCCTTGCTCATCACTTCGGCCGCCGGCAGCGACTTGCCGAACTGCTTCTCGATCTGGATCTCGATCGGCATCCCGTGGCAATCCCAGCCGGGCACGTACGGCGCGTCGAAGCCGGCCATGTTGCGCGACTTGACGACGATGTCCTTCAGGATCTTGTTGACGGCGTGGCCGAGGTGGATGTCGCCGTTCGCATACGGCGGGCCGTCGTGCAGGATGAACTTCGGCCGGCCCTTGCTGGCCGCGCGGATCTTCTCGTAGAGGCCGCGTTCTTCCCATTCCTTGACCCACTGCGGCTCGCGCTTGGGCAGGTCGCCGCGCATCGGGAACGGCGTGTCGAGCAGGTTGACCGGATACTTGGCCTGCGGTTTCGAATCGGCTTTCTTGTTGCTCATGATGGGATCGCTATCTAAATCGGGAGACGCGCGAGCGTCGTGAATCGGGGATGCGCGCGGGTGAGCGGCGCGAGGGCGCGGCGCCAGGCGCCGCCGTCCGGATCAGCTAATTCGGTCGGTGGCCGACGTCGAGAAGCCCGTGGCGCGGCTGCCCGGCGCACGGTCGCGCTCGATGAAGTACGCGCGTGCATTCGCGACGTCCAGCGCGATCGCGCGCGACAGCGCCTCGAGATCGTCGAATTTCGCCTCGTCGCGCAGCTTTTTCAGGAATTCGACGCGGATGAGCTTGCCGTACGCGTCGCCGTGCCAGTCGAGCAGGTGGACCTCGAGCAGCACGCGGCCGGAATCGTCGACGGTCGGGCGCAGCCCGAGGCTCGCGACGCCCGGCAGCGGGGTGGGGCCGAGGCCGTGCACCTGCACGACGAAGATGCCCGCGAGCGCCGGACGCTTGTGCGCGATCGGCAGGTTCAGCGTCGGGAAGCCGAGGTCGCGGCCGAGCTTCAGCCCGTGCGCGACGTGGCCGCTGATCGCATAGCCGTGGCCGAGCGCCTGCGCGGCCGCGTCGAGATCGCCCGCGGCGAGCGCGGCGCGCACGCCCGAGCTGGAGATGCGCGTGCCGTCGCTGCCCGCGACCGTACCCATTTGCTCGACCTCGAAGCCGTACTGTTCGCCGGCCGCCTTCAGCGTGTCGAAGGTGCCCGCGCGCTTCGCGCCGTAGCAGAAATCGTCGCCGACCATCATCCAGCGCGTGTGCAGCCCGTTCACCAGCGTGCGTTCGACGAACGCCTGCGGCGACTGGCTCGCGAACGTGTGATTGAAGTGCTCGACGACGACGCGGTCGACACCGTGATCGCGCAGCGCCTCGAGCTTGTCGCGCAGCATCGCGATGCGCGGCGGCGCGCCGGCGGGGTTGAAGAATTCGCGCGGGTGCGGCTCGAACGTCATCACGCACACGGGCAGGCCGCGCGCGTCCGCTGCCGCGCGCACGCGCGCGAGCAGGGCCTGGTGGCCGCGATGGACACCGTCGAAGTTGCCGATCGTCAGCGCGCACGGGGCGCGGCTCTCGGCGTTGGGCAGGCCGCGGAAGACTTTCACGATAGCGGATGCAGCGTCGGGGAATGGGCGGTGGGATGCCGCAAAGCAGAAGATTATAAACGTTCGGGCGGGCCGGCGGCCGAGAAGGCGGGAAACGCGGGGGCGAATGGTAAAATTCGCGGATGAAAAAACTCGTGATCCTGATTTCCGGTCGCGGCAGCAACATGGAGGCCATCGTCCGCGCGTGCGCGCAGGAACGCTGGCCGGCCGAGATTGCCGCCGTGATCGCCAACCGGCCCGACGCGGCCGGACTGGCTTTTGCCGCGTCGCACGGGGTGGCGACGGCGGTGGTCGACCACCGCTCGTTCGACGGCCGCGACAGCTTCGACGCGGCGCTCGCCGCCGAGATCGACCGGTTTGCGCCCGATCTCGTCGTCCTCGCCGGCTTCATGCGCATCCTCACGCCCGCATTCGTCAGACGATACGAAGGCCGGTTGCTGAACATCCATCCGTCGCTGCTGCCGAGCTTCAAGGGCATCCACACGCATCAGCAGGCGCTCGACGCGGGTGTCGCGCTGCATGGCGCGAGCGTGCATTTCGTCATCCCCGAGCTCGACAGCGGCGCGATCGTCGCGCAGGGCGCGGTGCCCGTGCGCGCGGGCGACGACGCGGCGGCGCTCGCGCAGCGCGTGCTGGCGGTCGAGCATGTGCTGTATCCGCGCGCGGTGCGCTGGTTCATCGAGGGCCGTTTGCGCCTCGAGAACGGCCGCGCAGTGGTGGCGCCGGAAGAGGCGCGCTGGATTTTCGCGGATCAACCGCATACCGAAACGAGTGAGGGCGTATGAAGCTGCACGGATTCCTGATCGGCCAGACCGAGACTTTGCTGGCCGAGGTGCTGAAGTTCGCCGGCCCCGCCGACGCGACGACGAGCCGGTTCTTCCGCGCGCACCCGAAGCTCGGGCATGCCGAACGCGGTGTGATCGCCGAGGCGGTGTTCGCGGTGCTGCGCCGGAAAATGGAGTTTTCGCACCTCGCCGAGAGCGGCACCGGTACGCCGGCACGACGCCTCACGCTGCTCGGCCTGATGCAGACGGTCGGCCGCAATGCGCTGAAGCCGTTCCTGTCGGACACCGAGTCGGCCTGGCTCGAGCACGTGTCGAAAATCGACCCGGCGAGCCTGCCAGTGCGCATTCGCACGAACCTGCCCGACTGGATTCACCAGGCGCTGTCGGCCCGTTTCGATGCCGACGAGCTCGCGCAGCTCGCCGCCGCGCTGAACTATCCGGCGCCGCTCGACCTGCGCGCCAATGCGCAGAAGGCGAGCCGCGACCAGGTCATCGACGGGCTGCGCGCGAGCGGCATCGACGCGGGCGCGACCCCGTTCGCACCGTTCGGCGTGCGCGTGGTCGGCAAGCCGGCGCTGACGCGCCTGAAGCTGTTCGAGGAAGGCGCGATCGAGGTGCAGGACGAAGGCAGCCAGCTGCTGTGTTCGCTGGTCGCGCCGCGCCGCGGCGAGATGGTCGTCGATTTCTGCGCGGGCGCGGGCGGCAAGACGCTCGCGCTGGGCGCGATGATGCGCTCGACCGGGCGCCTCTATGCGTTCGACGTGTCGGAGAAGCGCCTCGCGAAGCTGAAGCCGCGTCTCGCGCGCAGCGGGCTGTCGAACGTGAACCCGGTGCTGATCGACAGCGAGCACGACGCGAAGATTAAGCGGCTCGCCGGCAAGATCGACCGCGTGCTGGTCGACGCGCCGTGCAGCGGCCTCGGCACGCTGCGCCGCAATCCGGACCTGAAGTGGCGCCAGACGCGTACCGCGATCGACGAACTCACGCCGAAGCAGGCGTCGATCCTCGCGAGCGCCGCGCGCCTGGTGAAGAAGGGCGGCCGGCTCGTCTACGCCACGTGCAGCGTGCTCGACGCCGAGAACGAACGCATCGTCGAGCAGTTCCTGGCCGATCATCCCGAGTTCGTGCTGGTGCCGGCGCAGAAGGTGCTGGATGACCAGCGCATCGCGCTCGAGACCGGCGACTACCTGTCGTTGTGGCCGCACCGTCACGCGACCGACGGCTTCTTCGCCGCGGTCCTCGAACGGCGCGCCGCGCAGTAACGACTGCCCGGACTGACGATGGAAAACCTGCAGAGCCGCCTGCTGTCGCACCGGCTGGAATCGGTCATTCGTGACTTCCACCAGCCGGTGATGATCTGGCAGGCGGCGATCCTCGTCGGCGCGCTGTGTTTCGCATGGGTGACCGCGCGCTTCGTGCACGGCCGCATCGATGCACGCCGCCGGGCGGCCGGCCGCGCGCCCGGCGCGGGCGCGCAAAGCCTGAAGCGCGCGCTGTTCCCGTTGTTCGGCAGCGTCTTCGTCGGCGCCGCGCAACTCGCGTTCGACCCGTTCATGTCGACGTCGCTGCTGTCGCTGGCGCTCGTGCCGCTGTTCGGCATCGGGCTGATCTACGTGCTGTTCTTCTTCGCGCGGCGCGTGTTCGCGCGCGACGGCCACACGCACGCGTGGCTGTCGATCGTCGAGAAGATCGTGTCGACCGTCGTGTGGGCCGCGATGGTGCTGACCGTGCTGGGCATTCAGCGCGACGTGCTGGGCTGGCTCGACAGCGTGCAGTTCCGCGTCGCCAACGCGCACCTCACGCTGCTGTCGGTGATTTCCGGCGCGCTGTGGGTATGCGTGACGCTGATGGTCGCGATGTGGCTGGGCTCGGTGCTCGAGGACCGCCTCACGCGCGCAAGCACGCTCGACGCGAACCTGAAGGTCGTGCTGTCGCGGGTCGGCCGCGCGCTGCTGGTATTTGCGGCGATCCTGATCGGGCTGTCGCTGGTCGGCATCGACGTGACGGTGCTCGGCGTGTTCGGCGGCGCGGTGGGTGTCGGCCTCGGTTTCGGGCTGCAGAAGATCGCCAGCAACTACGTGTCGGGTTTCATCATCCTGCTCGACCGTTCGCTGCGGCTCGGCGATGCGATCAGCGTCGGCGGGCTGCAGGGCGTCGTCACGCAGATTCGCACGCGCTACACCGTCGTGCGCGGCCTCGACGGCAACGAGACGCTGATTCCGAACGAGAAACTGATCACCGACGTCGTGCAGAACCAGTCGTCGTACCTGACGCGCGGCTACGCGAAGGTCGCGGTGCAGGTCGCGTACACCAGCGATGTCGAGCACGCGCTCGTGTTGCTCGCCGAGGCGGCCAGGGACGTGCCGCGCGTGCTGGCGGAGCCGGCTCCGACCCCGTATCTGGTGGGCTTCGGTGCGGACGGGATCGACCTGGAGCTCGGTTTCTGGATCGAGGACTCGGCGAAAGGGACGTCCGGCGTGCGTTCGACCGTGAACCGCAATATCTGGCGGCTGTTCAGCGAGCACGGGATTTCGATCCCGTTCCCGCAGCGCGAAGTGCGGGTCGTGGGGCTGCCGGACAGCTTTCCTGCCGCGGGCGTGGTGGCCGGCAACGGCGCGGTGGACGGGCGCGCACCGGCTGCGTAGCGCAAGCTGGCCGCCAAACGTATCGACCCCGCGGTCGAAACCGGATCGCGGGCCGTTCCGAGTCCGCCCATGGACTGCGCTGGTTGCGTCAGGGCAAGAAAATGTTCATTTTTTACAAAGACTTGGAACGGTTGAAGTAAAATTCTGGTCTACACGCGGTATGCTTTCATTTTTCTGACGCTTGGCGCGGGCCGGCGTCGCTCTCATCACAGGTAACTGCCTTGTTGAATTCCCTGCTCGATTTTCTTTCCCACGGGCTCCTGCATTTTTCGTGGTGGCAGGTCGCGCTGTTCGCGCTCGCCGTCACGCACGTCACGATCATCGGCGTGACGGTCTACCTGCACCGCTGCCAGGCGCATCGCGCACTCGAGCTGCATCCGATCGCGAGCCACTTCTTCCGCCTCTGGCTGTGGATGACGACCGGCATGCTGACGGGCCAGTGGGCCGCGATTCACCGCAAGCACCATGCGAAGTGCGAGACCGAGGAAGATCCGCACAGCCCGCAGACGCGCGGCATCTGGAAGGTGTTCCTCGAGGGCGCCGAGCTGTATCGCGCGGAAGCGAAGAATGAAGAGACGATGCGCAAGTTCAGCCACGGCACGCCGAACGACTGGATCGAACGCAACATCTACTCGAAGTACCCGATCCTCGGCGTGAGCCTGATGATGGTGATCGACGTCGCGCTGTTCGGCGTGCTCGGCCTGACCGTCTGGGCCGTGCAGATGGTCTGGATTCCGTTCTGGGCGGCTGGCGTCGTCAACGGCTTCGGTCACTTCTGGGGTTATCGCAACTTCAACTCGGCCGACGCGAGCACGAACCTGTTCCCGTGGGGCATCGTGATCGGCGGCGAAGAGCTGCACAACAACCACCACACGTTCGCGACGTCGGCGAAGCTGTCGAACAAGTGGTACGAGTTCGACATCGGCTGGATGTACATCCGCATCATGTCGGCATTCGGTCTCGCGAAGGTGAAGAAGGTCGCACCGACGCCGCGCCTGAACAAGCCGAAGACGGTGCTCGACCAGGAAACGCTGCAGGCCGTGCTGTCGAACCGCTACGAAGTGATGGCGCGCTACGGCAAGGCCGTGAAGCGCGCATACCGCCAGGAGCTTGCGCACCTGAAGGAAATCGGCGGCGAGAAGTACCAGCTGATGCGTGGTGCGCGCAAGTGGTTCCACAAGGATGCCGACGGCCTCGACGAGCCGCAGAAGAAGCTGCTGCCGGAAATCTTCGCGAACAGCCAGAAGCTGCACACGTACTTCCAGCTCCGCCAGGATCTGGCCGCGATCTGGGATCGTTCGACTGCATCGCGCGAACAGCTTCTCGCGCAATTGCAGGATTGGTGCCATCGCGCAGAACAAAGCGGCATCAAGGCGCTGCAGGAATTCGCGACGCGCCTGCGCCGCTACGCCTGATTCGAAATCGATTAGAATCTAAGGACGTCAAAAACCCCGCGTTGGCGGGGTTTTTTATTTGGACTTCCGGTTTTTGAAGGTGACCGGTTGGGCCGGATTTGTATGAGGCTTGGGGCGGCGGCGAATGGTTGCCTCGGGGCGAGCACAGGGGTGAGGCCGGAGGGGGCGCCAAGGCGCCGATGCTGGTCGGCCGCGAAGCGTGGGATCCAGGTAAGCGCCAAAGCACTAACTTGGATCGACCGCGAAGCATGGGATCCAAGTAAGCGCCAAAGCACTAACTTGGATCGACCGCGAAGCATGGGATCCAGGTAAGCGCCAAAGCACTAGCTTGGATCGACCGCGAAGCATGGGATCCAAGTAAGCGCCAAAGCACTAACTTGGATCGACCGCGAAGCATGGGATCCAAGTAAGCGCTAAAGCGCTAACTTGGATCGACAGGAGATATGGAGATGCAATCGACGATCAAACCCGTCGAATACGATCGGCCCGTCGCAGCAGGGACCGTGTGCGGCGTCGGGCAGGCATGGGCCAAGGTGCCCGACGCACCGTCCGCCGAAGAACGCGCTGCACTGAAGGCACGTATCAAGGCGTTACTCGTGCGTGAAAAGGCCGTCCTGGTCGCGCACTACTACGTCGACGCCGAATTGCAGGAACTGGCCGACGAAACGGGCGGCTGTGTCGCCGACTCGCTCGAAATGGCCCGCTTCGGCCGCGATCACGACGCGCAGACGCTGGTCGTCGCCGGCGTGCGCTTCATGGGCGAAACCGCGAAGATCCTGAGCCCGAACAAGCGGATCCTGATGCCCGACCTCGATGCGACCTGCTCGCTCGACCTCGGCTGCCCGGTCGACGAATTCTCGGCGTTCTGCGATGCGCATCCCGACCGTACCGTCGTCGTCTACGCGAATACCAGCGCCGCCGTGAAGGCGCGCGCGGACTGGATGGTCACGTCGTCGATCGGCCTCGAGATCGTGGCCGACCTGCATGCGCGCGGCGAGAAGATCATCTGGGCGCCGGATCGCCATCTCGGCAGCTACATCCAGAAGAAAACCGGCGCGGACATGCTGTTGTGGCAAGGCTCGTGCCTCGTCCACGACGAGTTCAAGGGCATCGAACTCGACCTGCTGCGCGCCGAGTATCCGGACGCGAAGGTGCTCGTCCACCCCGAGTCGCCGGAAAATGTCGTCGCACAGGCGGACGTCGTCGGCTCGACGACGCAATTGATCGACGCAGCCGTGAAGTTCGACGCGACGCGCTTCATCGTCGCGACCGATCTCGGCATCCTGCACAAGATGCAGCTCGCGGCGCCGGGCAAGACCTTCATCGCCGCACCGACGGCCGGCAACAGCGCGACCTGCAAGAGCTGCGCACATTGCCCGTGGATGGCGATGAACGGCCTCGCGAACCTCGCCGACGTGCTCGAACGTGGTCACAACGAGATCTTCGTCGATCCCGCGATCGGCGAGCGTGCACGTCTGCCGATCGACCGGATGCTCGATTTCGCAGCGGCGCACAAGAAGCGCGTGCAGGCGAGCGGCGATCTGCAGCGCGACCAGCAACTGTTTGCGAACGTGGGGGCTGCATGACGAACGCAGCCGTATCCCCGCTGTTCGACGTCGTCCGCGAGCAATACGGTGCGGCATTCGACGACGCGATCGCGCGCAACGTGGCCGATGCGATCGCGGAAGACGTCGGCACGGGCGACCAGACCGGGCGGCTCGTGCCGGCCGGCGGGCGTCGCCGGGCGCGCATCATCGTGCGGGAAGACGCCGTGTTGTGCGGTGTACCGTGGTTCGAGGCCGTGATTGCGCGAATCGATCCGGCGATCGTCGTGCAATGGCGCTATCGCGAAGGCGACCGGATGACGCCCGATTCGACCGTCTGCGAACTCGAAGGGCCGGCGCGTGCACTGCTGACGGCCGAGCGCAACGGACTGAACTTCCTGCAATTGCTGTCGGGGGTCGCGACTGCGACGCGCCGTTACGTCGAGCGCGTCGAAGGCACGCGCGCGAAGATCCTCGACACGCGCAAGACGCTGCCGGGCCTGCGGCTCGCGCAGAAATACGCTGTGCGTGTCGGCGGCGGCGAGAACCAGCGTCTCGCGCTGTATGACGGCATCCTGATCAAGGAGAACCACATCGCGGCGGCAGGCGGTGTCGGCGAGGCGCTCGACGCGGCGTTCGCGCTGGAGTCGGGCGTGCCCGTGCAGGTCGAAGTCGAGACGCTCGCGCAACTCGATACGGCACTCGCGCATCGCGCGCAGTCGGTGCTGCTCGACAACTTCACGCTCGACATGATGCGTGAAGCGGTGCGTGTCGCGAACGGCAAGGCCGTGCTCGAAGTGTCGGGCGGCGTCAATTTCGATACGGTGCGTGCGTTCGCGGAAACGGGTGTCGACCGTATCTCGATCGGCGCGCTGACGAAGGACGTGCGCGCGACGGACTATTCGATGCGGATCGTCGACTGATCGCGCGACATACCGTCTGACGAAAAAAAGCCGCTGGCGCGCAAACGCCAGCGGCTTTTTTGTGGGCCGCAGCCGGGAACGGCGTGGCGGTCAGCGGCGCGAGCGGGGCGTGAGCACGCTCGGCAGCGCCTTCGGCAGCGTGTTCGGCCAGTCGCGGCTGTAGTGCAGCCCGCGGCTTTCGCGGCGCGAGTACGCGCTTTTCACGATCAGTGTCGCCACGTCGACGAGGTTGCGCAGTTCGAGCAGGTCGCGCGTCACGCGGAAGTTCGCGTAGTACTCCTGGATCTCGTCGCGCAGCAGCGACAGCCGGTGCTTCGCGCGTTCGAGGCGCTTGTCGGTACGCACGATGCCGACGTAGTTCCACATCAGGCGGCGCAGCTCGTCCCAGTTGTGCGCAACGACGACTTCCTCGTCCGCATCCGACACGCGGCTTTCGTCCCATGCGGGCAGCGTGGCGGGTGTTTCGGCATCGAAGCCGGCCGCCTCGATCGCCCCGGCCGCCGCGCGGCCGATCACGAGGCATTCGAGCAGCGAGTTGCTCGCGAGCCGGTTCGCACCGTGGAGCCCGGTGTACGACGTTTCGCCGACCGCATACAGGCCCGCGAGATCGGTGCGCCCGGCGAGATCGGTGACGACGCCGCCGCACGTGTAGTGTGCGGCCGGCACGACGGGAATCGGCTGCTTCGCGATATCGATGCCGAATTCGAGGCAGCGCGCGTGGATCGTCGGGAAGTGCTCGCGCAGGAACGCTTCCGGCTGGTGGCTGATGTCGAGATATACGCAGTCGATCCCGCGCTTCTTGATCTCGAAGTCGATCGCGCGTGCGACGATGTCGCGCGGTGCGAGTTCGGCGCGAGGATCATGCGCGGGCATGAAGCGCGTACCGTCGGGCAACTTCAGCAGGCCGCCTTCGCCGCGCACGGCTTCCGAGATCAGGAACGACTTTGCATACGGATGGAACAGGCAGGTCGGGTGGAACTGGATGAATTCCATGTTGGACACGCGGCAGCCCGCGCGCCACGCCATCGCGATGCCGTCGCCGGTCGCGGTGTCGGGGTTCGTCGTGTACAGGTAGACCTTGCCGGCGCCGCCGGTCGCGAGCACCGTATGCGGCGCCTCGATCGTGATCGTGCGGTCGTTGTCGACGTCGAGCGCATACAGGCCGTGACAGCGGCGGCCGGGCAGGCCGAGGCGGTCCGACGTGATCAGGTCGATCGCGTGGTGGTTCTCGAAGAACGTAATGTTCGGATGCTGGCGCGCCCGCGCCGACAGCGTCGCGAGCACCGCGTGGCCGGTCGCGTCGGCCGCGTGGATGATCCGGCGGTGGCTGTGGCCGCCTTCGCGCGTGAGGTGGAAGCCGAGCTCGGCAGCGTCGTCCTTCGTGAACGGCACGCCCTGGGAGATCAGCCATTCGATCGCTTCGCGGCCGTGCTCGACGATGTAGCGCGTCGCGCCTTCGTCGCACAGCCCGCCGCCGGCGACCAGCGTGTCGTCGACGTGGTTCTCGATGCTGTCCGCCGAATCGAGGACGGCCGCGATGCCGCCTTGCGCGTTATCGCTTGCCCCCTCCATCATCGAACGTTTCGCGATCAGCGCGACACGTCGCGTGCTGGCCAGGTTGAGTGCGACCGACAGCCCTGCCAGGCCGCTGCCGACGATCGCCACGTCGAATTTCATGCTGCATCTCCATCGTTACGCTTTTGATCTTGTGCGTTCCGGCGGCCGCAGCCGCGGAAAGGGGAGAGCATACCGCGTCGCGCCGGAGCGTGCGCGCAAAACAAAAAGCCCCGCATGTGCGGGGCTTTTCGGTCGCCGTCAGGCTGGCAGAAACCGGAGATTACTTGATCTTGGTTTCTTTGTATTCCACATGCTTGCGGACGACGGGATCGAACTTCTTGATCGCCATCTTTTCCGGCATGTTGCGCTTGTTCTTCGTGGTCGTGTAGAAGTGACCCGTACCAGCGGTCGACTCGAGCTTGATCTTGTCGCGTGCGCCTTTTGCCATGATTGTGCTCCTTGGGCTTAGGCTTCGCCGCGTGCGCGCAGGTCAGCGAGCACGGAATCGATGCCGTTCTTGTCGATCAGGCGCAGGCCGGCGTTCGAGACGCGCAGGCGCACCCAGCGGTTTTCGCTCTCTACCCAGAACCGGCGGTTTTGCAGGTTCGGCAGGAAGCGGCGCTTCGTCTTGTTGTTGGCGTGGGAAACGTTGTTGCCGCTCATCGGCGCTTTCCCAGTTACTTGGCATACGCGTGCCATGAGAGCACTCCTAATACGCTAAATTCGGGGTTCGATCGCCGATGAAGGTTCCATCGTACCGCCACGTGATCCATGGCTGCACTCAGAACGCCGAAGCCCTTACAGACAAGGCCCTTCGATGGCTAGAACTGGTTGGAAAAAAGACAGACGGCGATTCTAGCAGAAAAAGTTCAGAAAAATCAAACCTAATTTCGCATCGCCGTTGCGGCGCCCTCAGGCGGGCCGCAACCGCACAGTCTACAGCCAACCGGCCCGTGCGAACGAAAAAGTATCACTGGTGCCGATGACGATGTGATCGAGCAGCTGAACGTCGACGAGCGCGAGCGCGTCGTGCAGCACGCGGGTCAGGCGCCGATCCTCGGCGCTCGGCTGCACCGCGCCCGACGGGTGATTGTGCGCGACGATCAGCGCGGCGGCGTTGTGCGCCATCGCGCTGCGCACGATCTCGCGCGGGTAGACGGCCATGCGCGTCAGCGAGCCGCGCGTGATTTCCTCGGTGTCGATCAGGCCGTGGCGCGCGTCGAGGTAGACCGCGGCGAACACTTCGTACGGGCGCGCGCCGATCTTCATCCGCAGATAGTCCTCGACCGCGCCGGGCGAATCGATCAGCCGCTTCTCGCGCGCTTTCTCCTTCAGTACGCGCCGCGCGATCTCGGTGACCGCAACCAGCCGCGCGGAGCGCGCGGGGCCGATGCCGGGGTGCGCCTCGAAATCGTCGGCGGTTGCCTCGAGCAGCCCGCGCAACGTCTTGAACTGCCGGACCAGCGCGCGGGCCGTGACGAACACGTCGTGCCCCGGCTTGCCGGTGCCGAGCAACAGGGCGATCAGTTCGTCGTTGGTCAGCGCGGCCGGCCCGCGCTCCAGCAATCGCTCGCGCGGCCGCTCGGGCCGCCAGTCGCGCGGGCGGCGCTTGCGCCGGCGGATCGGGAGGCCGCGGCCGGGCGGATCGGCCGGCAGATCGGCGGTGTCGCGGCATTCGACGGGCGGCAGGGTGAGGCAGGGTGACAGCATGCTCGAAACTCCGTTGGCGGCGGGCGGTATGCGCGACGTCGTCGCACTTTCCGCCTTGCGCGCTCAGGTGACTTACAATATTGGCTTTGCGCCGGGCCTTTCGGCCGTATCGGGCGCCGACCGAACGAGTAATTCATGAGCCTCATCGATCTATCCGAAGTGAAGCCCGGTTCCCACGTCACGTTGCATTACCGGCTGGCACTGGCCGACGGCGCCGACATTGTCAACACCTTCACCGACAAGCCGGCCACGCTGCTGCTCGGCGCGGGGCAACTGGCGCCGTCGCTGGAACAGATTCTGATCGGGCTCAGGGTCGGCGACCATTCGACTTTTCAGCTATCGCCCGAACAGGGGTTCGGTCCCCGCAATCCCGACATGCTCCAGCGCGTCACGCTGTCGACGCTGCGCGAGAACGGGATGGTCGGCGACGATTTCACGCCGGGCGAACTGATCGAGTTCAATGCGCCGGACGGCGGCCGGTACGCGGGGGTGCTGAAGGAAGTCAGCGAGACCTCGGCACTGTTCGACTTCAATCATCCGCTCGCGGGCCAAGCGCTCACGTTCGAAGTGAAAATCATCGGAATCCTGTAATCATGAGCACCACCGATACGCTGTCCGGGCAGACCGTCGCAGCCGACGCCGAAATCCTGCTGGCCCAGCCGCGCGGTTTCTGCGCGGGCGTCGATCGCGCGATCGAGATCGTCGAGCGCGCAATCGCGATGCACGGTGCGCCGATCTACGTTCGTCACGAAATCGTCCACAACAAGTACGTGGTCGAGGATCTGAAGAAGAAAGGCGCGATCTTCGTCGAGGAACTCGAGGAAGTGCCGGCCGGCAATACCGTGATCTTCAGTGCGCACGGCGTGTCGAAGGCCGTGCGCGACGAGGCCGACGTGCGCGGGTTGCGCATTTACGACGCAACCTGCCCGCTCGTCACGAAGGTGCACGTCGAAGTGGCGAAGATGCGCCAGGATGGCGTCGACATCGTGATGATCGGCCACAAGGGCCATCCGGAAGTCGAAGGCACGATGGGTCAGGTCGAGCGCGGCATGCATCTCGTCGAGAGCGTCGAGGACGTGCAGAAGCTTGAGCTCGCCGATCCCGAGCGCATCGCGCTCGTCACGCAGACGACGCTGTCCGTCGACGATGCAGCCGAGATCATCGGCGCGTTGAAGGCCAAGTATCCGAAAATCCGCGAGCCGAAGAAGCAGGACATCTGCTACGCGACGCAGAACCGCCAGGACGCAGTGAAGTTCATGGCGCCGCAATGCGATGTCGTGATCGTCGTCGGCAGCCCGAACAGCTCGAATTCGAGCCGCCTGCGCGAAGTGGCCGAGAAGCGCGGCGTGGACGCCTACATGGTCGATGCACCCGACCAGATCGACCCGGCATGGGTCGCGGGCAAGCGCCGCATCGGCGTGACGGCCGGCGCGTCGGCACCTGAAGTGCTCGCCCAGGCCGTGATCGCACGCCTGCGCGAGCTCGGCGTGCGCAACGTCCGCGCGCTCGAAGGCATCGAGGAAAACGTGTCGTTTCCGCTGCCGCGCGGGTTGAACCTGCCGCCCGCCGCCTGATTGACGC
Organism: Burkholderia sp. AU4i; assembly: GCF_000466765.1. Classification (NCBI taxonomy): domain Bacteria; kingdom Pseudomonadati; phylum Pseudomonadota; class Betaproteobacteria; order Burkholderiales; family Burkholderiaceae; genus Burkholderia; species Burkholderia sp. AU4i. The sequence goes on from NZ_ASSI01000101.1 coordinate 25,762, forward strand.
AGCGCACCTGCGGACACACCGAAGCGCGCCTCCCGGCGCGCTTTTTTTTACCCGTCGGAATTGCAATCGCAACCATTCTCCGCATTCACGGTGCAACCGGGTTGCTCCCATCGTTTTCAAGCGTCTCTCAAAATTGGTTGCAATGCAGGAAAACCCCATCGAATCAGGATTATTGGCGTCCTATAAATGGAGTTACAATGCGCCCGTTTTCAGGCCTGAATGGCTTTGAAATCGGGTTTTGGCAAGGCGCGGGAGACCATTCGATGCATGTGAAGTTGGCTTACGCCGTGTCCGTCGCCGCACCGGTTGCAATGCTTGCCGGCTGCAGCAAAAAGAGCGACGGCGGGGCGGGGAGGGAGGCTGCGGTGTTCGCGGCACCGCCGGCCAGCGGCGTGCGCGTCGCCGGAACCGGTCGTGCGGCACCGTTCGCGTGCCGCATTGCGCAATTGGGCAAGGACAAGGAAAACGGGGCACGTTTGGCGATCGAGGAAATCAACGCGCTTGGCCTGGCGAACGGCCAGGCAGCGGGCACGCAGGTTGCAGCGCAGCAAGCCGCCGGTCGTGGCGTGACAGCGACCGTGCGCGCCGATCGACGCAGGCCGGCCATGGAGCCCGGCGCTGCGGGCAGCGTGCCGATGTCGCCGGCCCCCTTTCATTTCGATTCGACGAAACAGCGTGTTGCCGCGAGCCATGATGTCGCGGCGCGCGGTCTGGTTCGTACGATGGATTCCAACGCAGTCCTGACGAATGTCGGGCACGGCGTTCGCGGTGCCTTGCGGGGCAGCGCGACACGGAATCCGATCTGCCCGGATGCGGGGCTCGCCTCGCGCCGGACGGGAAAAGGCACGGATGCCGGGCAACCGGACGATGGCCGTCTCGGCATGCTGCCCCACGACTTCAAGGAGGCCACGAACACCGTCCTCGATGTCGTGACGATTTAGCGACGGGACTCATGACGGCACCGGAACAGTGCGGTGCCGTTTCTGTATCCGCTCCGGCGGCAGGTCCGGCCGTACAGGCCGGGCGGCGCGCGCCGGGACGATCCACCCTTACCGGTATCGACTAGTACCCGCAGTGTCGCCGAGAAGGCGCGATTCCTCGCTTACCCGCGGGGCGCAGCGCCCTCCGGCAGCACGGGCCAAGGAGCTTTAAATGGATATTTTCGTCCAGCAGGTTCTCAACGGGCTGGTGCTCGGCAGTGTCTACGCCATCATCGCGTTGGGCTACACGATGGTGTACGGCATTCTCGGCATCATCAACTTCGCGCACGGCGACGTGCTGATGATCGGCGCGATGGTCGCCTTGTCGGCCATCACCGTGCTGCAGAACCATTTCCCCGGACTCGGCAACGTCGCGACGCTGACGATCGGCCTGGGCATCGCCGCCGTCGTCTGTGCGTTCGTGGGCTTCACGATCGAGCGGGTCGCATACCGGCCGCTGCGCCGCGCACCGCGCCTCGCCCCGCTGATCACCGCGATCGGCGTGTCGATCCTGCTGCAGACCGCCGCGATGATCATCTGGTCGCGCAACCCGCTGCCGTTCCCACAATTGCTGCCGACCGATCCGATCAACGTGATCAAGGCGACCGACACGACGCCGGGCGCCGTGATCTCGGTCACTGAAATCGTGATCATCGCGGTGGCGTTCCTCGTGATGGGCGGCCTGCTGCTGCTCGTGCACAAGACCAAGCTCGGCCGCGCGATGCGCGCGATCGCCGAAAGCCCGAACACCGCGAGCCTGATGGGCGTGAACCCGAACTTCGTGATCTCGGCGACGTTCATGATCGGCTCCGCGCTCGCCGCGCTGGCCGGCGTGATGATCGCGTCCGAATACGGCAACGTGCACTTCTACATGGGCTTCATCCCCGGCATGAAGGCATTCACGGCCGCGGTGCTGGGCGGGATCGGCAACCTCGGCGGCGCAATGGTCGGCGGCGTGCTGCTCGGCCTGATCGAGCAGCTCGGGGCCGGCTACATCGGCAACCTCACGGGCGGTGTGTTCGGCAGTAACTACCAGGACGTGTTCGCCTTCGTCGTGCTGATCATCGTGCTGGTGTTCCGTCCGTCCGGCCTGTTGGGCGAACGTGTCGCGGATCGCGCGTAACGGAAGGGAGCAAACAACATGACATCCATTCAACCGATTGAATCCTCGACGTCGCTCGTCGAAGAGCGCAACACCACCAAGACCGTCATCATCGGCATCCTGACCGCTGCGTTCGTGATCGCCGCGCCGATCATCATCGGCTCGGCCGGCGGCAACTACTGGGTCCGCGTGCTCGACTTCGCGATGCTGTACGTGATGCTCGCGCTGGGCCTGAACGTGGTGGTCGGCTTCGCCGGCCTGCTCGACCTCGGCTACATCGCGTTCTATGCGGTGGGCGCGTACACGGCGGCATTGCTGAGCTCGCCGCACCTGACCTCGCAGTTCGAGTGGATCGCGGCGCTCGCGCCGAACGGCCTGCACATCCCGTTCCTGATCATCGTGCCGATCGCGATGGCGCTGGCGGCGACCTTCGGGATCCTGCTCGGCGCGCCGACGCTGCGCCTGCGCGGCGACTACCTCGCGATCGTGACGTTGGGCTTCGGTGAAATCGTCCGGATCTTCATGAACAACCTCGACCGTCCGGTGAACATCACCAACGGCCCGAAGGGGATCACGGGCATCGATCCGGTGCACGTCGGCGGCTTCAACCTGTCGCAGACGCACTCGCTGTTCGGCCTGCAGCTGCCGTCGGTCTACATGTACTACTACCTGTTCGTGCTGTGCTCGCTGCTGGTGATCTGGGTGTGTACGCGCCTGCAGCACTCGCGTATCGGCCGTGCCTGGGCCGCCATCCGCGAAGACGAAATCGCGGCGAAGGCGATGGGCATCAACACCCGCAACGTGAAACTGCTCGCATTCGCGATGGGCGCGTCGTTCGGCGGCCTGTCGGGCGCGATGTTCGGTGCGTTCCAGGGCTTCGTGTCGCCCGAGTCGTTCACGTTCTGGGAATCGATCGTCGTGCTCGCCTGCGTGGTGCTCGGCGGCATGGGCCACATCCCGGGTGTGATCCTGGGCGCGGTGCTGCTCGCGATCTTCCCGGAATTCCTGCGCTCGACGATGAGCCCGCTGCAGCACGCGCTGTTCGGTCATGACGTCGTCGATACGGAAGTGATCCGTCAGGCGCTGTACGGCCTCGCGATGGTGGTCATCATGCTGTACCGCTCGGAAGGCCTGTGGCCCGCGCCGAAGCATGAGGACAAGATCGCGAAACTGGCGAAGCGCAACAGCAAGAAGCCGGTGCGCGCTTAACCTACGGACACAGGGGATATACACATGAGCGACAAGCAAATCCGACTGTCCGTCAAGGGCGTGAACAAGCGCTTCGGTGGCCTGCAGGCGCTGTCCGACGTCGGTCTCGAGATCAAGGAAGGCGAGATCTACGGGCTGATCGGCCCGAACGGCGCCGGCAAGACGACGTTCTTCAACGTGATCACGGGCCTCTACACGCCGGACTCCGGCGAGTTCAAGCTCGACGGCTCGGAATACAAGCCGACCGCGGTGCACCAGGTCGCGAAGACGGGCATCGCGCGCACGTTCCAGAACATCCGCCTGTTCGGCGGGATGACGGCGCTCGAGAACGTGATGGTGGGCCGCCACGTGCGCACCAAGCACGGGCTGCTCGGCGCGGTGTTCCAGACGCCGGCCGAACGCCAGGAAGAGCGCGAGATCAAGGAACGCGCGATCGAGCTGCTCGAATACGTCGGCGTGCTGCAGTACGCCGACTACACGTCGCGCAACCTGTCGTATGGCCACCAGCGCCGGCTGGAAATCGCGCGCGCATTGGCGACCGACCCGAAGCTGCTCGCGCTCGACGAGCCGGCGGCCGGGATGAACGCGACCGAGAAGGTCGAACTCACGCGCCTGCTCGACAAGATCCGTTCGGACGGCCGCACGATCCTGCTGATCGAGCACGACGTGAAGCTCGTGATGGGATTGTGCAACCGGATGACGGTGCTCGATTACGGCAAGGTGATCGCCGAGGGTCTGCCGCAGGACGTGCAGAAGAATCCGAAGGTGATTGAGGCATATCTCGGCGCAGGGGTGCACTGATGGCAGCGGCAATGTTGAAAATCAAGGGCTTGCAGGTCAACTACGGCGGCATCCAGGCCGTCAAGGGCGTTGACATGGAAGTCCGTCAGGGCGAGCTCGTGACGCTGATCGGCGCGAACGGCGCAGGCAAGACCACGACGATGAAGGCGATCACGGGTCTCAAGGCGTATTCGGCGGGCGACATCGAGTACGACGGCAAGTCGATCAAGGGCGTGCCGACTCACGAGCTGCTCAAGCGCGGCCTCGCGATGGTGCCGGAAGGCCGCGGGATCTTCGCGCGGATGTCGATCGTCGAGAACATGCAGATGGGCGCGTACCTGCGCAACGACACCGAGCAGATCAAGAAGGACGTCGACCGCATGTTCGGTTTCTTTCCGCGCCTGAAGGAGCGTGCGACGCAGCTCGCGGGCACGCTGTCGGGCGGCGAGCAGCAGATGCTGGCGATGTCGCGCGCGATCCTGTCGAAGCCGAAGCTGCTGCTGCTCGACGAGCCGTCGATGGGCCTGTCGCCGATCATGGTCGAGAAGATCTTCGAAGTGGTGCGCGAGATCTCGAAGGAGGGCATCACGGTGCTGCTCGTCGAGCAGAACGCACGCCTCGCGCTGCAGGCGGCCGACCGTGGTTACGTGATGGATTCGGGCACGGTCACGATGGAAGGCGATGCGAAGCAGATGCTCGACGATCCGAAGGTGCGTGCCGCGTATCTCGGTGAATGAGTGAGTGAATGAGCGGGCCCGATGGCGCGCGACGGCAGGTGCCGGGCGCGTCGCACACGGGCTTTCGAAAGGCTGTCACGGGATGCCGTGGCAGCCTTTTTTTTCGTGTCGTGCCATTCGAATCGAACTTGTGCGTTCGGATGCGACTCCATTCGACTGTTACGCCGCGCACGCGGCGCGGGGGCGATGGGGCGGCCACCCGCAGCGGGTCGTCCGCAGCGGGTCGTCCGCAGCCGGTCGCCCGCAGCCGGTCGCCCGCAGCCGGTCGCCCACAAACCGACACACGGGCCGTGTAGCATCGACGGCCCCTCGGGACACGGAGAGCACGCATGAGTCTGGACTACGGTTTCGTGAAGGCGAAGGTGACATCGGTGGCGAAGCTGAAGGGCTCGCCGCACGGCAGCGAGATCCAGTATCACATCCACCTGACGCTGGCGTTGCCGGGCGGCAACTGGGACGTCGCGATCAACGTCGGCACCAGCGACGCGGACGACTTGCTGAACTACAAGCTCGTCTACGATTTCCACCATCCGATCACGCAGACGCTCGCGGCCGCGACCGAAGGTTATACCGACCTGACGGGGCAGGCCGCATTGCCCGCGCTCGACTACCTGCGCAGCGACATCCTGAACGAAACGGGGGCGTGGCGCGCGAGCGCCGTGATGGACGGCACCGAGAATCCGGAGCCGATCCCGTCGCTGCTGCGGCTCGTGAATGCCGCGCAGTCGCAGGGGCTCGACGTCGTCGTGTTCGGCCGCTCGTATGCCGAAGGCAACGGCATCCACGACACGCACATGAACCAGGGTTCGACCGGCTCGAACTACGTGCACCGTGCGGGCGACGACCACAACGACCACAACGACGTCTGGCAGGACGGCGCGCTGATCGTGCGCGTGAGCGACACGCAGTGGGCCGCCTATTTCGCCGCGTTCGAGCAGCAGGCCGTGCCGACCGACGCGCTCGGCAATCCGCTGCCGGGCGCGGGGCCGATCACGCGCTGAGATCGCCGGCGGCCGGCTGTCGCGTCATGCGGCCGGGAGCGTCTTGCCGAACGAGATGCGCTCCTCGACGCGGTAGCCGAGCGCCGCGTAGAAGCGGCACGCGTCGTCGTTGCCCGGCAGCACCTGCAGGTTGATCTTCAGGCAGCCGCGCGCGGCGAGCGCGCGTTCCGCATGCGCGATCAGCGCGCGGCCGATGCCGAGCCGCCGCGCGTCGTTCGATACGCCGAACGAGTAGAGCCAGCCGCGATGTCCGTCGAAACCCGCCATCAGCGTGCCGACGACGCGTGCGCCGCTGGTCGCGACGAAAAACAGCTCCGGCTGCGTCGCGAGCTTCAGTTCGATCGATCGCAGCGGATCGCGGTGCGGCGGCGCACCGGCTTCGTCGTACTGCGGGAACGCGTCGCGCCATACCGCGAGCACGGCATCGGTGTCGGCGCGTTCGAACGGGCGGATTGCGACAGCATCGGCGGCGGCATCCATCGGCGGGCTCTCCTCAGAGTGTGTCGAGAACCGACCGCAGCATCGCCATCATCTGGTCGATCTCTTCGGTCGTCACGTTCAGTGCGGGCATGAAGCGCAGCAGGTTCGGCCGCGCGGCGTTCAGCAGCAGGCCGTCGGGCTGCATGTCGCGTGCCTTCTCGACGATCTGCGGGCCGATGTCCTTGCCGAGCAGCAGCGCGCGCAGCAGGCCTTCGCCGCGTTCGCCTTCGAAACCGCGCTCTTCCGACAGTTCGAGCAGCTTGCGCTTCAGGTATTCGCTGCGCGCGCGCACGCCTTCGAGGAAGCCGGGCGCGACGAGCTGCGAGATCACCGAATAGCCGACCGCCGTCATCAGCGGGTTGCCGTTGTACGTGCCGCCCTGGTCGCCGGCCTCGAACACCGCGACCTCGGCCTTCGACAGCAGCGCGCCGAGCGGGGCGCCGCCGCCGATGCCTTTCGCGAGCGTCATGACGTCCGGCTCGATGCCGGACAGCTCGTATGCGAACAGCGTGCCCGCGCGGCCGCAGCCGCTTTGCACCTCGTCGACGATCAGCAGCAGGTTGTGCTGTTTCGTCAGCGCGCGCAGCGCCTGCATGAATTCGCGCGTCGCCGGAATCACGCCGCCTTCACCCTGGATCGGCTCGAGCATCACCGCGACGGTCTTGTCGGTGATCAGCCTCTCGACCGAGTTGATGTCGTTGAGCTCGGCCTTCGGGAAACCCGGCACCTGCGGTGCGTAGATCGTGTCCCAGCCCGGCTTGCCGCTGGCCGACATCGTCGCGAGCGTGCGGCCGTGGAAGCTGTGGTCGAACGTGATGATCTCGTAGGCGCCGTTCTTGAACTTGCGGCCCCACTTGCGCGCGAGCTTGATCGCGCCTTCGTTTGCCTCCGCGCCGCTGTTCGTGAAGAACACCTTGTCGAACACGCTGTGCTGCGTGAGCAGGCCCGCGAGCTTCGCCATCGGTTCGTTGTAGAACGCGGGCGACGGGTTCAGCAGCTTTTCCGCCTGCGTCTTCAGCGCCTCGACGATGCCGTCGTTGCAGTGGCCGAGGCTGTTGACGGCCCAGCCCTGGATGAAGTCCAGGTAGCGCTTGCCCGTGTGATCGTAGAGCCACGAACCCTTGCCGTGCGTAAACACGATGTCGGGGCGGTTCGTGATGTACATCAGCGAGTCGATCGGATAATCGTTCAGGGGCATGGCAGCAGACTCCAGCGGGCGTTGAAAGGGAAACAGGCAATAAAAAAGCCACGGAAGGCCGTGGCTGGTGGGTCGAACAGCTTGTGCGTAACCGGTGAAGCGGTGTGGGGGTTACGCGCGAGTCCGTGACGAGCCTGCGGCATCCGGGCGGAGCGGCGAGCGGCGACGTCGAAGGGCGGACAGGTAGCAGTTCATGTGCGCAAGCATAAGGCATCCCGCGCCTCACTGTAAACCGCCGCGATGCCACGGATGTGACATCGCGGTGCGGGACGCGGATGCGCGGGTGTCAGACCGGATGCGCGAGATCGGCGGCGCTCGTGAACGAGTCGGCGTAGAACTCGTCAGCCGGCAGCGCGTGATGCTGCGTGAAGTCGCGTTGCGCGGATTCGACCATCACCGGCGCGCCGCACGCGTACACCTGGTAGCCCGACAGGTCGGGCAGATCCTCGATCACCGCGCGATGGACGAAGCCGGTGCGGCCCGTCCACTGGTCGCCGGCGTCCGGCTCGGACAGCACCGGCACGTACTTGAAGTTCGGGATCTCGCGTGCCCACTGCTCGGCGAGCTCGTCGAGGTAGATGTCCTTCTTGCGGCGCGCGCCCCAGTAGAGCGTCATCGGGCGCGTGATGCCCGTGTGCTTCACGTGCTCGATGATCGCCTTGATCGGTGCGAAGCCCGTGCCCGATGCGAGCAGCACGATCGGCTTGTCGGAATCCTCGCGCAGGAAGAACGTGCCGAGCGGGCCTTCGAAGCGCAGGATGTCGCGCTCCTTCATTGCGCCGAACACGTGGTCGGTGAACTTGCCGCCCGGCATGTGGCGGATGTGCAGCTCGATCGGGCCTTCCTCGTGCGGCGCGTTCGCCATCGAGTAGCTGCGGCGCGAGCCGTCCTTCAGGATGAACTCGACGTACTGGCCCGCGAGATACTGCAGGCGTTCGTTGGCGGGCAGCTGCAGCTTCACGACCATCACGTCGTCGGCCTTGCGTTCGAGCGCGGCGATCCGGCACGGCAGCTTCTTGACCTGCACGCCGTCGACGCCGGCGATTTCGCGCACGTCGATTTCGAGATCGCACTGCGCCTTCGAGCAGCACAGCAGCGCGAGGCCGCGCGTGCGCTCGTCGTTGGACAGCGCCGACGCGGCGTGCGGGCCCTGTTCGATCTGGCCCGACACGATCTGGCCCTTGCAGGAGCCGCACGCGCCGTTCTTGCAACCGTACGGCAGATGGACGTTCTGGCGCAGCGCAGCCGCCAGCACGGTTTCGTCCGACTCGACCTGGAATTGCCGGCCGCTTTGCTTGAGAGTGACGTTGAATGCCATAGAACCAAACTAGAACAAAATGTGGGGACCGTGCATGTCGGGCACGGCAGCTACAATGCAAGCCCGTTGCGCGTCGCGCAACGGTGGCTACTGATTTCGCAACCAACATGATCGCGACTCGAATCCTGCGCCGGCCGCGCGCACTGATCGTCGGCTGCGGCGACGTCGGCATGCGCTGCGTCGCGCAATGGCGCGACACGCACCGCAACCTGCGGATCTTCGCGCTGACGAGCCACCCGGCCCGCCGCGACGAACTGCGTGCCGCGGGCGCGACGCCGATCGTCGGCGACCTCGATCGCCGGGCGACGCTCGGCCGCCTCGCGGGCCTGGCCCGCACGATCCTGCATCTCGCGCCGCCGCCATCCGACGGCCGCGACGACCGGCGCACGCGTGCGCTGATTGCCGCAACGACCGTGCCTGCGCGTCGGCCATCGACTCCGCCGGCACCGGCGGTCGGCCGGCTCCGAACGCTGCGCACCGCTGCACGGCAGGCCGGCGCACCCGTTCGGGGAGCGCGTATTGTACCCGACGGCCTTCGCGCGCCGAGGCTCGTCTATGCGAGCACGACGGGCGTATACGGCGACTGCGGCGGCGCGCGCATCGACGAGACGCAGCCCTTGCGCCCCGCGAATCCGCGCGCGTTCCGACGCGTATCGGCCGAGCGGCAACTGCGCGCGGCGACGGTGCGCGGCGTGCTGTCCGCGCGCATCGTGCGCATTCCGGGCATCTACGCGGCGAACCGCCTGCCGGTCGCACGGCTCGAGCGCGGCACGCCGGCACTCGAACCGGCCGACGACGTCTACACGAACCACATCCACGCGGACGATCTCGCGGCGATCCTGCGCCGCGCGGCCGAACGCGGCAAGCCGGCGCGCGCCGTGCACGCGTCGGACGACAGCGAACTGCGGATGGGGGAATATTTCGACCGGGTCGCGCAGGCGCTCGGCCTGCCGAGGCCGCCACGCGTCAGCCGCGCGGACGCCGAGCGCCAGCTCGAGCCGACCCTGCTGTCGTTCATGCGCGAGTCGCGGCGCCTGTCCAACGCCCGGCTCAAGGCCGAATTGTGCGTGACGTTGCGGTATCCGACCGTAGACGATTTCCTTCAAACGCTCGCGCCGGGCAGCGCATCAGGTCAGCGCCGGTAATGCCTCGATCAGCAGGAAGCACAGCAGCGCGCCGATCAGCGCGCCAATCAGGTTCGGATGATATTTGTGCTTCGCGTGCATCATGGCCAGCAGGCCGCCGATCACGATGACACCGACGACCGCGAACGCGATCATCATGTACGACAGTTCGAAAGTATGGTTGACGTTCATGGTATCTCCCCCTGCATCGCTGCTCGTGCAGCTTGTGATTTCAGTATAGCGGGGGAACATGCGGCCGAGACGCGGCCGGGCACCGAACGATCGTGCGGATTTTCCCTTACAGGGTTTCGACGGGATTGCGCAGCGCTGAAAGGTCGGCGTCATCGAGCCAGCGCCACGCACCCGGCGCGAGATCGCCCGGCAGCGCGAAGCCGCCGATGCTTTCGCGATGCAGCGCTTCGACGCGATTGCTCGCCGCCGCGACCATGCGCTTGACCTGGTGATACTTGCCTTCGAGGACGGTCAGCGCGAGCGCGTGCGGTGCGCGCGCGTCGGCGGCGACCGCCGCGATCGGTTTCGGCTCGCCGTGCAGCTGCACGCCGGTGCGCAGCGCATTCAGCTGCGCGTCGTCGAGCGGGTGGCGCACGGTCGCCACGTAGGTCTTCGGCACCTTGCGCTTCGGCGATGTGTACGCGTGCACGAACTGGCCGTCGTCCGACAGCAGCAGCAGGCCCGTCGTGTCCTGGTCGAGACGTCCGACGCACTGCACGCCGCGCGCGACGAGCGGCGCGGGCAACAGGCTGAACACGCTCGCGTGGTGTTGCGGGTCGCGCGAACACTCGTAGCCGGCCGGCTTGTTGAGCGCGAGATATGCGCGCGCGCGGAACGGCCACGCCGTACCGTCGACCGAGAACACAAGGCCGTCGGTATCGAACGCGGCGTCGGGGTCGGTCGCGCACGCGCCCGCCACGCTGACGCGGCCCGCTTCGATCAGGCCGCGGCACTGGCGGCGCGAGCCGAAGCCCTGGGTGTAGAGAATGCTTTCGAGATCCATAGCGCGCGCATTCTATCAAGCGGCGGCGCGCGGCCGGCGTGAACCCGCATGCGCTGGTAAGCTGCCGGTACGCCGCGCGGGGCGCGGCGCCCGTTCACTCTTCACGGAAAGTCCATGCCTTTCGCTTCGTTCCCGTTCGGCCGCAAGGCTGCCGCCGTCATCCTCGCCGCAACCGTCTCGTCGGTTGCGTTCGCGCACGCGCATCTCGCGAAGAGCGACCCGGCGGCGGGCGCGGCGGTGGCCGCCGCACCGGCAGCCGTCACGATCGATTTCACCGAGCCGCTGGAGCCGGCGTTCAGCTCGATCGTCGTCGTCGACGGCAACGGCAAGACGGTGTCGGACGGCCGTGCGCGCATCGACGCGTCGAACCGCAAGCGGATGACGGTGCCGCTCACGGCGGCCGGCACGGGCGCCTATACGGTGAAATGGGTGGCCGTCGCGACCGACGGGCACCGCACGCAGGGCGCGTACGGCTTCAGCGTGAAGTGACGTGACGCAACGGCGGCGGCAGGCCCGTGCCAGGGCTGCCGTCGCTTCCATTCGACAGGGAGTCCCGCATGAATCCGACGACGCTCGACGCACTCGCCGATTTTCCCCGTCAGCTCGAAGCGCATTTCGCAGCCGTCCCGGACGGCTACGCGCGCTGGACGCCCGATGACTGGGCCGGAATCCCGAGCGAGCACTTCTCGCCGCTCGGGCAGCTCTGCCACGTGCGCGACATCGAGACCGACGGTTATCACGTGCGGCTGCGGCGGATGCTCGAGGAAGACCGGCCGCTGCTCGTATCGATCGATGGCGACGCGCTCGCGATCGAGCGCCGCTACAACGACGCGTATGCGTCCGACGTGCTCGCGGCGATCCGCGAAGCACGGCGCGAGACGCTGGACCTCGTGTCGCGCCTCACGCCCGAACAGCTCGCACGCACCGGGGAGTTCGACGGTTACGGCTCGCTGACCGTGCGCGGGCTCGTCCACTACCTGTGCAGCCACGACCAGCAGCATCTGGCCGGCATGCAATGGCTGCTCGGCAAGATCGACGCGGCGCTGTACGCGCGCTGAGCCGGCCGGCATCCGCGGCATCGATCGGCGATTCCGGAAATCCTGTCGGTGCGGCAGGCCACATTACGTTGCGGCGATTGGACAGATTTTCTGGATAATCCATCCAGCCGCGACCGGCTGACCGGTGCGTCGCGCGTGCCTACACTCCAGGATTCGTTCATCGAGAAAAGGAGTCCACCGTGGCAATTCATACGCTCGCAGACAAGGTCGTCCTGATCGCAGGCGGCGCAAAGAATCTCGGCGGCCTGATCGCCCGGGATTTGGCGAGCCACGGCGCGAAGGCAGTGGCGATTCACTACAACAGCGCCGCATCGCAGGCACAGGCCGAGGAGACGGCTGCCGCAGTGCGCGCGGCCGGCGCGGAGGCTGCCACGTTCCAGGGCGACCTGACGACGGCCGCCGCGGTCGAGAAGCTGTTCGACGACGCGAAACAGCGCTTCGGCAAGATCGACATCGCGATCAACACGGTCGGCAAGGTGCTGAAGAAGCCGTTTACCGAGATCAGCGAGGCCGAGTACGACGAGATGTTCGCGGTCAACAGCAAGTCGGCGTTTTTCTTCATCAAGGAAGCGGGGCGGCACCTCGAGGATCACGGCAAGCTCGTCACGCTCGTGACGTCGCTGCTCGGCGCGTTCACGCCGTTCTATGCGGCGTACGAAGGATCGAAGGCGCCGGTCGAGCATTTCACGCGTGCGGCGTCGAAGGAGTACGGCGCGCGCGGGATCTCGGTGACGGCCGTCGGGCCGGGTCCGATGGACACGCCGTTCTTCTATCCGGCCGAGGGCGCCGATGCGGTCGCGTATCACAAGACGGCGGCCGCGCTGTCGCCGTTCAGCAAGACGGGGCTGACCGACATCGAGGACGTCGTACCGTTCATTCGCCATCTCGTCACCGACGGCTGGTGGATCACGGGCCAGACGATCCTGATCAACGGCGGCTATACGACGAAGTAAGCGACCAAGTAACCGGCCGGGCAACGCGCCGCTTCGGCGGACGTCGCGGCGTGCACCGCAATGGCGCGTTTGCGTGGACAATGGACGGGCGTGCGGCCTCGCGGCTGCGCGCCCGTTTTTCCGTGCCGCCGAACCTTGCCGCGACGCGCGACAGCTGGCGGCGACGCGTTTCCGAACCTACGTTCCCTGCCGATGGACAAGCTGGATCAGGTCAGAATCTTCCTGCAGGTTGCCGAGATGGGCAGCTTCATCAAGGCCGCGCACGCGCTCGACGTGCCGCGCGCGACCGTGTCGGCGGCCGTCCAGCAGCTCGAGACGGGGCTCGGCACGCGCCTCCTGCATCGCACGACGCGCCAGGTGCAGTTGACGGCCGACGGCGCGTTGCTGCTCGAACGCGGCCGGCGCCTGCTCGCGGAAGCCGACGAACTCGACCGCCTGTTCCGCCGCCGCGACCGCGACGTGATCGGCCGGCTGAACGTCGACGTGCCGAGCCGGATCGCGCGCCGCATGGTGGCGCCCGCGCTGCCGTCGCTGTTTCGCCGTTACCCGAAGCTGCAACTGTCGCTCGGCTCGACGGATCGGTCGATCGACCTGGTGCAGGAGGGCGTCGACTGCGCGATCCGCGTCGGGCGGCTCGCGGACAGCAGTCTCGTCGTGCGGCCGCTCGGGCAGTTCACGCTGATCAACTGCGCGAGCCCCGACTACCTGCGCGAATGCGGCGTGCCCGAGCATCCGGATGCGCTCGCGCACGGACACTGGGCGATCGGCTATGCGTCGCCGACGACCGGGCGTGAACTCGACTGGGAATACTGTTCGGACGGCCAGCGGTACACCCTCACGCTGCCGAGCCGCGTGATCGTCAACAACGCCGAAACCTATATCGCCAGCTGCATCGCCGGGATGGGGCTGATCCAGATTCCGCGCTTCGACGTCGAGCATCTGCTCGACAGCGGCGCACTCGTCGACGTGATGCCCGGCCACCGTGCCGCGCCGATGGACGTGTCGGCCGTGTATCCGCATCGCCGGCACCGGTCGAGACGGCTCAACGCGTTCATCGAATGGTTCGCGGAGTTGATGGCGGATGCGCTGAACGACACGGGTGCGACCGCGACCAGCGACTGAGGACCGGCGACCGAAAGGGGCGCCGCGCCCGCACGCGCCGACCGCGATCGGCGGGGCGCGCCGGCGGCATTCGACATCCATTGCGACCGGTGCGCGTTCAGTCGGCGTGTGCGGAGAACTGCCGCGTGCGCCCGGTGGCCCGCACCGCGTCGATCAGCGCGGCGCCGGCGCCGTCGGGCTTCGACGCGAACGCGTAAAAGCGTGCGGCCGGCAACGCCGGCAGGCCGTCTTGCTGCCCGCATTCGCGCAAGCCGTCGCGCAACTGGCTGCGCGCCAGCGCGGTGACCGCGAAGCCGGCGAGCGCGGCCGACACGCAGCCGGCCATGCTGCCGCTCTCGAACAGCACGCGAAACGGGCGCAGCGCGGCGGCGAGTGCCGCGACGGCGGCTTCGCGATAAACGCACGGCTGCGGAAACAGCGCGAGCGGCACGTCGCCGCCGGCGTCGAGCGTGCGATCCGACGCGAACGCCCACACGAGCGGCTCTTCCCACAGCAGTTCGCCCGGCGTGTCGACCTGCCGGCACTGCTTGCCGAACACGACGTCGAGCCGGCCGAGCGTCTGCTCGCGCAGCAGCGACGCGGTGATGCCGACCTTCAGTTCGATCGACGTGCGCGGGTGGCGGTCGCGAAACGTGCGCAGCACATGCGGCAGCCACGCGCCCGCGAAATCCTCCGACGCGCCGACCCGCAGCGGCCCGTGCGCCGGTGCGCCGCGCAGCCTCGCGCGCACTTCGCGCTCCATGTCGACGATGTTGCGCGCGTACGCGTACAGCGTGTCGCCGGCCGGCGTGAGCGCGATGCGGCGCGTCGTGCGCGCGAGCAGCACCGTGCCGGCCGCCTGTTCGAGCCGCTTGATATGGCCGCTGACGGCGGACGGTGTCAACGCAAGCCGTTCCGCGGCCGGCGCGAACCCGCGGCTGTCGACGACTTCGAGGAAGGTGCGCAGCAGCGTGATGTCGAGCGCGGTCGACGCGGGATCGGTCTGCGGTTCCATAGTTCGATTCAACACAATATGCGAAGAGTGAACAATGATACTCCGCGAATCGTGATGAACGACCGGCCTACCATCGTCCACTCGGATCGACCCAACGGAGTGCACGATGACGACCTACGCGCATGCGACGACCGCGTCGCTCGATATTGCCTATCTCGAATGGAACCCGCGCGGCGAGCGCGTGGCGGTACTGCTGCACGGCTGGCCGGACAGCCCGATCGGCTGGGGCGCCGTGGCGGCGACGCTTGCCGCGCGCGGCTACCGCGTGCTCGCGCCTGCGCTGCGCGGCTTTGCGCCGACGCGCTTTCGTGACGCATCCGTGCCGCGCAGCGGCCAGCTCGCGGCGCTCGGTCGAGATGTGCTCGACTTCGTTGATGCGCTCGGCCTCGAGCGACCCGTGCTGGTCGGGCACGACTGGGGCGCCCGGGCGGCCGCGAATGCGTGCGGGCTGCGCGATGACGCCGCATCGCATCTCGTGATGCTGTCGGTCGGATACGGCACCAACGACCCCGGGCAGCCGCTGTCGCTGCAGCAGGCGCGCAATTACTGGTATCACTGGTTCATGGCGACGCCGCGCGGCGAGCAGGCGTTGCGCGACGATCGCCGCGCGTTTGCCCGTTTGATGTGGGACACGTGGTCGCCACCGGGCTGGTATCGCGACGGCGATTTCGAGGCGGCGGCAGCCGCGTTCGACGGGCCCGACTGGATCGACGTCGTCCTGCACTCGTATCGGCATCGGTGGGGATTCGCGCCGGGCGCGCCGGCCCACGCCGGTGACGAAGCGCGCTTGAATCCCGCGCCGGTGCTGGCATTGCCGACACTGGTGCTGCACGGCGGCGCGGATACCTGCAATCATCCGGACAGCTCGGCCGGGCGTGAGCGCTTCTTCACGGGCCGCTACGCGCGGCAGGTGCTGGACGGTGTCGGCCACTTTCCGCAGCGCGAGGCGCCGGCGGCGGTTGCGGAAGCGATCCTCGGGTTCTGCGAGCTGTGCTGATGCGCGCCGGCGTGCCCGGCGCCGGGCGCGCACCGGATCAACTGCCGACGCGGGCGACCAGCAGGTCGGCGAGGCCGATGTTCCTG
Organism: Burkholderia sp. AU4i; assembly: GCF_000466765.1. Lineage (NCBI taxonomy): Bacteria > Pseudomonadati > Pseudomonadota > Betaproteobacteria > Burkholderiales > Burkholderiaceae > Burkholderia > Burkholderia sp. AU4i. Next base: position 41,916 of record NZ_ASSI01000101.1, read on the forward strand.
AACATCTCGCGGCGCACGCGATCGCCGACGCGGAACACCTCCTCCGCGCCGTCCTGCGACGGATCGACGAATACGCGGTACGGACGCTTGCCGGCGGGTGCGGCGACGATGTCGGCAATCGCCGTCGCGACGGTGCCGGCATCGGCGTCTGCCGGTTCGAGCGCGGCGAGGCCCTGCAGCGCCTGCCCGGCGACGCCCGCATAGGGGCCGTCGTCGTACGCGGCCTGCACGGCCGCATCGGCCGGCTTGCCCGCATGGGCGAAGTGATTCGTGCCCCGGGTGAAGGCGCCCGGCACGACGATCGACGTCTCGATACCCCAGCGGGCGAGTTCGGCGGCATAGGACACCGCGAGCGAATCCATCGCGGCCTTCGCGGCGAAGTAAGGGGCGAGGAACGGCGGCGTGCCGCCGCGCGCGGAGGACGACGACACCCAGACGAGCAGGCCGCGGCCCTGACGGCGCAGGTGCGGCAGCGCCGCGCGGTTGACGCGCTGGGTCGATACGACGTTGATGTCGTAGAGCTGGGCGATCTGCTCGGGCGTGAACGCTTCGGCCGGACCGAACACCATGTGGCCGGCATTGTGGACGATGACGTCCAGGCGGCCGTTGTCCGCGATCACGCGATCGATGGCGGCAGCGACGGACGCGCCGTCGCCGACGTCGAGCTCGACGGTGCGCAGGTCGACCCCGTGCTCCTGCGCGTAGGCCGCAATGGCGGCGACGCGCGGCGCGTTGCGGCCGCTGCTTTCGCGCATCGACGCGTAGACGGTATGGCCGGCGCGGGCGAGCGCCTGGGCCGTCAGCAGGCCGAAGCCGCTGGACGCACCCGTGACGAGAATGACTTCCTTCATGATCGATCTCCGGTAAGCGGGGGGCGAGGCAGGCGGCCCGTCAGCACATGCCGCCGTTGGCGCGCAGGATCTGGCCGTTGACCCACGCGCCGTCGGGGCCGGCGAGGAATGCGACGACGCGCGCGATGTCGTCGGGCTGGCCGAGCCGCTCGAGCGGGTTCAGCTTCGCGAGCCGATCGACGAGTTCGGGGCTCTTGCCCTGCAGGAACAACTCGGTCGCGACCGGTCCCGGCGCGACGGCATTCACGCGAATGCCGCGCCCGCGCATTTCCTGCGCGAGCACCTGAGTCAGGCTTTCGACTGCCGCCTTGCTGGCGACGTACACGCCGTAAGTCGGCATGCGCATGCCGATCACGCTGGTCGACAGGTTGATGATGCGTCCCCCGTCGCGCACCCGCCTGGCCGCTTCGCGGCATACGTTGAAGGTGCCTTTCACGTTGATGGCGATCGTTTCGTCGAAGAGTGCATCGTCGCAGTCGGCGATGGTCGCCAGCTTCATCACGCCCGCGGAATTGACCACGACATCCACGCCGCCGAATGCCTCTTGCGCGGCGTCGAACAGCGCGGCCACGGCCGCCGGGTCGGCGACGTTCGCCTGCACCGCGACGGCATGGCCGCCGTCGGCGACGATCGCGTCGACCACTTCGCGGGCCGGGCCGGCGCTCCCTGCATAGTTGACGATGACCCGGAAGCCGTCCCGGGCGAGCTGGCGCGCGATTTCCGCGCCGATGCCGCGCGACGAACCCGTGACGAGGGCGACCTGTTCCGATGTGCTCATGTCCTGCTCCTTGGTTTGTGAGTGCCGTGCGATCCGGCGACAGGACTAATGTAGGCTTCCTCGGTCAATAAAAATAATGAATAATCGGAAGATCAAGAATGACTGAAAGTATGTCTTATGGCATTCGACAGCAGGCTTTTGAGCGGGATCGGCGTGCTCTCGGCGGTGATCGAGGCGGGCACCTTCGCGCGCGCCGGCGAGGCGATGGGGCTGACGCAGCCGGCGGTGAGCCGTGCCGTTGCCCGGCTGGAAGAGCGCGTCGGCATCCGGATCTTCAACCGCACGGCGCGCGCGATCACGCTGACCGACGAGGGCCGGCGTTTCTATGAGGCGGTCGCGCCGCTGCTGGCCGGCATCGAGGAGGCGGCGATCGACGCCGGCCAGTCGAAGGCGCGTGTCAGGGGGCGGCTGCGCGTCAATGTCGACGCGACCTTCGGCCACTACGTGCTGGCACCGAGGATGGCGGAGTTTCTCGACCGCTTCCCCGACCTGTCCGTCGAGATCAGCGTGCGCGACCGGATGGGAGACCTCGTCGCCGACGGGTTCGACGTGGCCGTGCGATTCGGCGTTCCGGAACCGTCGTCGTATCGTGCGCGGCTGCTGCTGGAAACGCGCGTGCTCACCTGCGCGTCGACAGCCTATGTCGCGCGTCATGGCGAACCGCGGCATCCGCGGGACCTCGCGGACGGGCACCGTTGCGTGCTGATCCGCGACCCGGTGACGGGGCGGCCATTCGAATGGGAATTCCATCGCGGCAAGGAAGTGGTGCCGTTCGATGCCGCCGGCCGGCTGATGGTCAACGATACGGGCATGCTGCTCGGTGCGTGCCTGGGCGGCGTGGGGATTGCGCAATTACTGGAACTCTATGCGCGGGACATCCTGGCTGAAGGGCGGCTGGTGCTGCTGTTGCCGGAATGGGCGGACGAGACGTTCCCGCTTTACGCGTATCACCACGCGTCAAACCTCGTCTCGGCGAAGGTGAGGGTGTTTCTCGACTTCGTTCGCGAACTGATGGCCTGAGCGCGAGGCACGGCAGGCGGCAGGCCGGCCGGCGCTTCATTCGGTGCGATGCGGGATGTTGTCCGGGAACGGATACGGTGCGTGCGGGCCCGGCCAGTCAGGCACCGGCGGCGCGGTCAGGACGTCGCATCCGCCCAGCACGAGCACGAGCGCCACGGCGAGCACGCGGCGGCGCAGCGGGGATGAAATCGTGCGCATGGACATGGCGTGCCTCCGTGCCGCGCGTCCTCATGATGCTTGGACTGTTGCGCGGGGGCGCGCGTTGCGGCGCGGGCGGCAAAAACAAAAAACCCGCGAAGCGGCGAGCTTGCGCGGGTTTCGACAGATGCAGCGCACGACGCTGCGAAATACTGGTGCCCAGGGCCGGAATCGAACCGGCACGCCTTGCGGCGGGGGATTTTGAGTCCCCTGCGTCTACCAATTTCACCACCTGGGCTTGATCCTGGCCGCGCATGCGATTGTGCGCGGCGAAACGCGGATTATGTCTGAAATCCCGACGCCGGGCAAGCTGCCCCGGTGCCGGTCGCGCACGTTACTGGCTCAGGTAGACGAACCGGCCCTGCTTGACGATCCCCATCACGCTCGCGCGCTGATCGAGCCCCACATGATCCTTGTCGCTGGTATTGACGACGCCGTTCGGCACGACGAGCTCGTGCGCGCGTTCCAGTTCGCGCCGCAGCGCCGCACGGAACGCGGGCGTGCCGGGCTGAGCGGCCTTCAGCGCGCGGCCGACCGCATCGGCAAGGCGCGGGTAGACGCCCGCCGCGTCGCCCGCGAACTGCGTGACCGTGCCGGCGCCGTATTTCGCCTCATATGCGTCGACGAACGCGAGCGCGGCCTTGCGGGCCGGATGATCGGCCGGCAGCGTGCGCGCGACGACCACCGGCTGGGTCGGGAACAGCGTCCCGTCGACGTCCTTGCCGCCGAGCTTGATGAATTCCGGCGTCGCGATCCCGTGCGTCTGGTAGACCGGGCCCTTGTAGCCGCGCTCGATCAGCGTGCGCTGCGGCAGCACGGCCGGCGTGCCCGAGCCCGCGATCAGGATCGCGTCGGGTTTCGCCGCGATCAGCTTCAATGCCTGGCCCGTGACGCTCGCGTCGGTGCGGTTGTAGCGCTCGGTCGCGACGACGCGGATCTTGCGCAGGTCCGCGAAGCGCGTGAACTCGTTGAGCCAGCTGTCGCCGTAGCTGTCCGCAAAGCCGATGAATCCGACCGTCTTCACGCCGTGGTTCGCCATGTAGCGCGTCATCACGTCGGCCATCGCGCGGTCGCTCTGCGCCATCTTGAACGCCCAGGTCCGCGCGCCTTCCTGCGGCTCGACGATCGCGCCGGAACCGACCAGCGTGATCATCGGCGTCTGCCCGGCCGCGACCGCGTCGAGCGCCGCGAGCGCGGCCGGCGTGATGTTCGGCCCGACCACGACGTCGACGTGATCCTCGTCGACCAGCTTGCGGATGTTGCGCACCGCGGTGCCCGGGTCGGATGCATCGTCGAGTACCGTCACCTGCACCGGCTGCCCGGCGATCGTCTTCGGCCACATCAGGATGGCGTTCTTGCTCGTGATGCCGATCGCGGCGGCCGGGCCTGTCGACGACAGGTCGACGCCGACCTTCAGGTCGGCATGGGCGGCGGCACAGGCGAGCGCGAGCGCGCCGGCGGCGGCGCGGCGCAACAGGGCGGGAAGCGTCATGCGGGATTCTCCGTCGGGCAACGAAAAGGGGCGCGGTTCGGATTCGCGCCCCTGTGTTTATACAGGCCGGTCAAAGCTCGTACGATTCGGATTCGCCCTTGAGCGCCTGTTCGATCAGCTTGCGGTTCAGCGTCGGTGACAGCAGTTCGACGAGCGTATACACATAGCTGCGCAGGTAGGCGCCCTGCTTGAGCGCGACACGCGTCACGTTGCTGCCGAACAGGTGGCCGACCGGGATCAGCCGCAGGTTGCGGTCGCGCTCGGGATTGAACGCGATGTCGGCCATGATCCCGACGCCGAGGCCGAGTTCGACGTAGGTCTTGATCACGTCGGCGTCGATCGCCTCGAGCACGATGTCCGGCGACAGCCCGCGCAGCGCGAACGCATGGTTGATCTTCTTGCGGCCCGCGAACGCGTCGTCGTACGTGATCAGCGGGTACTGGGCGAGATCGTCGAGCGTGACCGGCTTGCGTTCGAGCAACGGGTGGTCGGCCGGTACGACGGCCGCGTGATGCCACTGGAAGCAGGGCAGCGACACGAGCTCCTTGTAGTCGGAGATCGCCTCGGTCGCGATCGCGAGATCGGCCTGGTCGTGGATCACCATCTCGGCCACCTGCGTCGGGCTGCCTTGCAGGATCGACAGGTGTACCTTCGGGAAGCGCTTCTTGAATTCGGCGATCGCGGCCGGCAGCGAGTAGCGGGCCTGCGTGTGGGTCGCGGCGATGGTCAGGTTGCCCTGATCCTGTGCTGCGTAATCTTTCCCGACCCTTTTAAGGCTTTCAACCTCCTGAAGAATCCGCTCGACCGACGCGAGGATGATCCTGCCCGGCTCGGTGAGCGAGCGCACGCGCTTGCCGTGCCGCGTGAAGATCTCCACGCCGAGCTCGTCCTCGAGCTCGATGATCGCCTTCGATACCCCCGGTTGCGACGTATAGAGCGCCTTGGCGGCCTCGGTGAGGTTGAAATTCTGCCGGACGGCCTCGCGCACGAAGCGAAATTGGTGCAGGTTCATTTATAACCCTTCCGCATATCAACAGAATTTTTTAGTCGTTTGAAATATAAGGCGAGTTTATTACGATTCACCGGAGTTTTTCAAATATGGATATCTGTTTTCGTCATTAGCAATCCATCCGCCAGCGGATGGGGGCGGTGACGGCGGAACGGAGATTCGGGCGCGACGTGGCTAGGACGTCGCGCGGTCACCACGAAAACCCTGGGGTCCCCGAATGTATCAGTACGACCAATACGACCAGACGATCGTCGACGAGCGTGTCGCGCAGTACCGCGATCAGGTGCGCCGCCGGCTGTCGGGCGAGTTGAGCGAAGAAGAATTCCGTCCGCTGCGCCTGCAGAACGGCCTGTACATGCAGCGCCACGCGTACATGCACCGCATCGCGATTCCGTACGGCAACCTGCGCAGCGACCAGCTCCGGATGCTGGCGCGCATCGCCCGCGAACACGACCGCGGCTACGGCCATTTCTCGACCCGCTCGAACATCCAGTTCAACTGGATCAAGCTCGAGGAGACGCCCGAGATCCTCGCGAAGCTCGCGTCGGTGCAGATGCACGGCATCCAGACGTCGGGCAACTGCATCCGCAACATCACGGCCGACCAGTTCGCCGGCGTCGCCCAGGACGAAGAGATCGATCCGCGCCCGTGGTCGGAAATCCTGCGCCAGTGGTCGACGTTCCATCCCGAATTCGCGTGGCTGCCGCGCAAGTTCAAGATCGCGGTGTCGGGCTCGAAGGACGACCGCGCGGCCGTGCAGATTCACGACCTCGGCGTGTACCTGAAGAAGAACGCGCAGGGCGAAGTGGTCGCGAGCATCCTCGCGGGCGGCGGCCTCGGCCGTACGCCGATCATCGGCGCGGTGATCAAGGAAGACCTGCCGTGGCAGCACCTGCTGACCTACTGCGAAGCCGTGCTGCGCGTGTACAACCGCTACGGCCGCCGCGACAACCTGTACAAGGCGCGCATCAAGATCCTCGTGAAGGCGCTGTCGCCCGCGAAGTTCGCGCAGCAGGTCGAGGAAGAGTGGCAGCACCTGAAGGACGGCCCGTCGACGCTCACGCAGGCGGAAGTCGATCGCGTGTCGCAGTACTTCCAGCCGCCCGTCTACGAGAAGCTGGCCGACACCGATGCATCGTTCGAACAGCACCTGCTCGAGAACAAGGCGTTCGCGCGCTGGGTCGAGCGTAACGTCGCACCGCACAAGGTGGCCGGTTATGCAGCCGTCACGCTGTCGCTGAAGGATCACCGCATCGCGCCGGGCGATGCGACCGACCAGCAGATGGACCTGGTGGCCGACTGGGCCGACGCCTATTCGTTCGGCGAGCTGCGCGTGTCGCACGAGCAGAACCTGATTCTCGCGAACGTGAAGAAGCGCGACCTGTTCGAGGTGTGGGAAAAGGCGAAGGCGGCCGGTTTCGCGACGCCGAACATCGGCCTGCTGACCGACATCATCGCGTGCCCGGGCGGCGACTTCTGCTCGCTCGCGAACGCGAAGTCGATCCCGATCGCGCTGGCGATCCAGCAGCGTTTCGACGATCTGGACTACGTATACGACCTCGGCGACCTGTCGCTGAACATTTCCGGTTGCATGAACTCGTGCGGTCACCACCACGTCGGCAACATCGGCATCCTCGGTGTCGACAAGGACGGCGCCGAGTGGTACCAGGTGTCGCTCGGCGGCGAGCAGGGCACGGGCCGGAACGGCGCGCGCCTCGGCCGCGTGATCGGGCCGTCGTTCTCGGCGGAGGAAGTGCCCGACGTGATCGCGAAGCTGATCGACACGTTCGTCGAATCGCGCGTCGACGGCGAGCGCTTCGTCGACACGTACGACCGCATCGGCATCGCGCCGTTCAAGGAGCGCGTGTATGCGGCGCGCCAGGCAGTGAACGCGTAACCAACCGGGTAGAAGGAATAAGCAGATGGCTTCGATTATCAAGAACCGCGCAGTGATCGACGATGCATGGCAGGTCGTGCGCGCGGCGGAAGACGGTGCACTGCCCGCGGTCGACGCGTTGCCGGCCGGCAAGGTGCTGGTGCCGTTCGCGTTGTGGCAGGCCGAGCGCGCGGCGCTCGTCGCCGCGAAGACGAAGGACGAGCTCGGCGTGTGGCTCGCGCCGGACAGCGAACCGGCCGATCTCGTGGCCGACTTCGGCGCGATTTCGCTGGTCGCCGTCGACTTCCCGCGCTTCGCGGACGGCCGCGGCTACAGCATCGCGCGCCTGCTGCGCGAGCGCCACGGCTGGACGGGCGAACTGCGCGCGATCGGCGACGTGCTGCGCGACCAGTTGCTGTACATGTCGCGTTGCGGCTTCGACGCATTCGCGGTGCGCGCCGACAAGGACATCCACGACGCGCTGAACGCGTTCACGGAATTCACGCAGCGTTATCAGGGCGCGTTCGACCAGCCCGAACCGCTGTTCCGCCGCCGCGCCGCGGCGGCTGGCGTGGCTGAAGCGAAGGTGGGCGCATGAGCACCGCCGCCACCACCGCGCTGAGCCCGGAACTCGCCGCGAAGGTCGAGCGCCTCGACGCGCTGCTCGCGCAGATCGGTGCGCGTCACGACAAGGTGAAGTTCGCGAGCAGTCTCGCGGCGGAAGACATGCTGCTGACGCACGCGATCCTGTCGAAGGGCGTCCGGATCGGCATCTTCTCGCTGAACACGGGCCGCCTGCACGCGGAAACGCTCGGCATGATCGACCGCGTGCGCGAGCGCTACGGCTACGAGATCGAGCAGTTTCATCCGCAGCAGGACGCGGTCGACCAGTACGTCGCCGAGCACGGCCTGAACGCGTTCTACGAAAGCGTCGAGCTGCGCAAGTCGTGCTGCCACATCCGCAAGGTCGAGCCGCTGAATCGCGCGCTGGCCGACGTCGGGGCATGGGTCACGGGCCAGCGCCGCGAGCAGTCGGTCACGCGTGCCGAGCTGCACGAGGAAGAGCAGGACGAAGCGCGCGGGATCGCGAAGTACAACCCGCTCGCCGACTGGACGGAAAGCGACGTGTGGGCGTACCTTAACGCGTTTGACGTGCCGGTGAACCCGCTGCATGCGCGCGGTTACCCGAGCATCGGCTGCGAGCCCTGTACGCGGGCGATCCGCCCCGGCGAGGACAGCCGCGCGGGCCGCTGGTGGTGGGAGTCGCGCGACACGAAGGAATGCGGCCTGCACATCACGATCACGCCGATTCCCGCGGACGCCGTTGCCGGCGCCACGCACTGAAAGCCTGACAAGAAACTGAATATTGCGCCGCCCGCGACAGCGGGCGGCACGAACCCAGAAGAGAAGGACTGAAATCATGAGCACGACGCTCGAGCAATCCGCCTTTGCCCCGCCCGCCGGTGCCGACAACCGCATGGGCCACCTCGACTGGCTCGAAGCCGAGTCGATCCACATCCTGCGCGAACTGGTCGCCGAATGCAGCAAGCCGGCGCTGTTGTTCTCGGGCGGCAAGGATTCGGTCGTCGTGCTGCACCTGGCGCTGAAGGCGTTCGGCCTCGGCGCGAACCGCAAGACGACGCTGCCGTTCCCGCTCGTGCACATCGACACGGGCCACAACTACGAAGAAGTGATCGACTTCCGCGACCGCCGCGCGAAAGAACTCGGCGCCGAGCTGGTCGTCGGTCACGTCGAGGATTCGATCAAGCGCGGCACGGTCGTGCTGCGCCGCGAAACCGATTCGCGCAACGCCGCACAGGCCGTCACGCTGCTCGAGACGATCGAACAGTACGGCTATACGGCGCTGATCGGCGGTGCGCGCCGCGACGAAGAGAAGGCACGCGCGAAGGAGCGGATCTTCTCGTTCCGCGACGAATTCGGCCAGTGGGACCCGAAGGCGCAGCGCCCGGAACTGTGGAGCCTGTACAACGCCCGCCTGCACAACGGCGAGCACCTGCGCGTGTTCCCGATCTCGAACTGGACGGAACTCGACGTGTGGCAGTACATCGCGCGCGAGAACCTCGAACTGCCGTCGATCTACTACGCGCACCAGCGCGAGATCGTGCGCCGCAACGGCCTGCTCGTGCCGGTCACGCCGCTCACGCCGATGCGTGACGGCGAGACGAGCGAGCTCGCGCAGGTGCGCTTCCGTACCGTGGGCGACATCAGCTGCACGTGCCCGGTCGAGAGCGACGCGGACGACGTCGAGAAGATCATCGCCGAGACGGCGGTGACCGAGATCACCGAGCGCGGCGCGACCCGGATGGACGACCAGGCCTCCGAAGCCGCGATGGAACAGCGCAAGAAGCAAGGTTATTTCTGAAGCACACGAGGACATTCACATCATGAGCATCATCGAGAACACCGAAGACCTCGGCGTGTTGCGCTTCATCACCGCTGGCAGCGTCGACGACGGCAAGAGCACGCTGATCGGCCGCCTGCTGTACGACAGCAAGGCCGTGCTGTCCGACCAGCTGTCCGCGCTGTCGCGCGCGAAGAACAAGCGCACGGTCGGCGACGAGCTCGACCTCGCGCTCCTGACCGACGGTCTCGAAGCCGAGCGCGAGCAGGGCATCACGATCGACGTCGCGTACCGCTACTTCGCGACCGCGAAGCGCAAGTTCATCATCGCCGATACGCCGGGCCACGAGCAGTACACGCGCAACATGGTGACGGGCGCATCGACCGCGCACGCGGCGATCATCCTGATCGACGCGACGCGCGTGACGGTCGAGAACGGTGTCGCCGACCTGCTGCCGCAGACCAAGCGTCACAGCGCGATCGTCAAGCTGCTCGCGCTGCAGCACGTGATCGTCGCGATCAACAAGATGGACCTCGTCGACTACAGCGAAGCGCGCTTCAACGAGATCCGCGACGCGTACGTCACGCTGGCGAAGCAGCTCGGCCTCACCGACGTGCGCTTCGTGCCGGTGTCGGCGCTGAAGGGCGACAACATCGTCGGCGCGAGCGAACGCATGCCGTGGTACGCGGGCGAACCGCTGCTCGACGTGCTCGAATCGCTGCCGGTCGAGACGCAGGCGCATGACGCGCTGCGCTTCCCGGTGCAGTGGGTCGCGCGCCAGGACGGCAGCTCGGCCGACGATTTCCGCGGCTACATGGGCCGTATCGAGTCGGGCGAGGTGAAGGTCGGCGACGAGATCGCCGTGTTGCCGTCGAACCGCACGGCGACGGTCGCCGAGATCGTCGCGCCGGTGCCCGGCGGCACCGCGTCGGTCGCGCACGCGTTCGCGGGCCAGACCGTGACGATCCGCCTCGCGGAAGACGTCGACGTGTCGCGCGGCGACATGTTCGTCACCTCCGGCGAGCCGGTTGCACCGGCGAAGAAGCTCGAAGCCGATCTGTGCTGGTTCGACGAGACGCCGCTGTCGCCGCAGCGCAAGTACCTGCTGAAGCAGACCACCAGCACGGTGTTCGCGAAGATCGGCGGCGTCAAGCAGGTGCTCGACGTGCACACGCTGTCGCATGCGACCGACCGTCACGACCTGAAGATGAACGACATCGGCCGTGTCGCGCTGACGCTGCAGAAGCCGATCGTCTGCGACACGTACGACGCGCATCCGGGTACCGGTGCGTTCGTGCTGATCGACGAGGCGACGCATCACACGGTCGCCGCGGGCATGATCCGGGCGTTCTCGGCGTAATCGTCAATCTGCGCGGCGAACCGCGCCGCCACACGGCGGCGCGGGCCGTAGGCAAACGTCCGCACGGACGAAGCGAAGCGACAAACATGGGCAAGGTGTATCTGATCGGAGCAGGGCCGGGCGCGGCGGACCTCATCACGGTGCGCGGCGCGCGGCTGCTCGCGCAGGCGGACGTCGTGCTGCACGACGCGCTCGTCGAGCCCGCGATGCTCGACTACGCGCCGAACGCGCGCCGGATCGCAGTCGGCAAGCGCTGCGGGCAGCGCTCGACCGCGCAGCACTTCATCAACAAGCAGATTGTCGATGCGGCGCGCGAGCACGCGTGCGTCGTGCGGCTCAAGGGCGGTGACCCGATGCTGTTCGGTCGTGCCGAAGAGGAGATGCGCGCGCTGGAAGCGGCCGGCATCGACTACGAGGTCGTGCCGGGCATCACCGCGGCACTGGCCGGCGCGGCGACGCTGAAGCGTTCGCTGACGCTGCGCGGCGTGTCGCGCAGCGTCGCGTTCGCGACGCACAGCCGCGCGCCGGGCAGCGACGAGATCCGCGAAGCCGCGCGCGCCGATTCGATCGTCTACTACATGGGCCGCGACAGCGCGCCCGGCATCGCGCAGGAACTGATCGACGCAGGCCGTGCGCCGGCGACGCCCGTGGCGATCGTCGAGGCGTGCAGCACCGCGCGCGAGCGCATGCTGACCCTGACGCTCGCGCAGATGGCGGCGGGCGACGCGCAGGCGTGGCTCGATCCCGCGGAACCGAGCCTGCTGATGATCGGCGATGCGTTCGCCGAGCGCGCCGGACAGGCGAAAGAGGGCGATTCGCTGCGAAATGCGGCCTGAGCGGGGCGGCCTGAGCGGGATCCCGCCGCAGTCCGAAACAAAAAAGCGCCGGCTTCATCAAGCCGGCGCTTTTTCTTTGTGCAACGCTAAACGCTAACCGCGCGGCTCACGCGTTGCTATCGATCTGGTCGATACAGTAGCGCGCGATCGCGTCGAGCACGCCGTCGTCTTCGCCGACGGCCGTCGCGCAGCGGATCTCGATGCCCGGATGCGCGGCGCGGCACGCATCGACGAGTTGCGGCAGATCGCGGCGGACATGGCCGCCCTGGCCGAAGAACACGGGCACCACGGTGATGTGCGAGCAACCGGCCGCGACCTGCGCGGCGACCGCGTCACCGAGCGTCGGCGTCATCAGTTCGAGGAACGCGAGCGACACGTGGGCCGAGGGGGAGGCGGCGCCGCGCAGCCGCGTGGCGAGCCGCTCGAACGGCTCGGCCCAGCGCGGGTCGCGGGCGCCGTGGCCGAACAGGACGATGCCGTGCGAACTCATGTCGAAGCCTCCGTCATGACGCGGCGCTCAGTGCCGGTCGACCCACTTGAGCGCGAACAGGCCGAGCGCGAGATAGATCAGGCCCGGCGTCGCGGCAGTGAGCGGCGCGGGCCACGTGTTCAGCGTGCCGATGTGCGAGAACAGCGTGTTGAGGAGCTGGAAGCTCATGCCGAGCATGATGCCGCCGAACACCTTCACGCCGACCACGCCCGCCCGCGTGTGCAGGTAGGCGAACGGCAGCGACAGCACGAGCATCACGAACACGGCGAACGGATACAGCAGCTTGCGCCACAGTGCGATGTCGTAGCGCTGCGTGTCCTGCTGGTTCTCGCGCAAATGCTGGATGTAGCGGAACAGGTTGATGATCGACATGCGCTCCGGCGACACGAGCAGCACCGACAGGATCTGCGGCGTCAGGTCCGAACGCAGCCGGTATTCGGGCAGCGATACCTGCTGCGACCGGTACACCGGGTTGAGCGCGTCGGCCGGCTGGCCGCTGATCGGCTTGATCGGCGTCAGCTCGGTTTCGGAGACGCCCTTCAACAGCCAGTGGCCGGGCGGCTCGTAGCGTCCCGTCTGCGCGATCCGCACGTTCTGGAGCTGGAACTTCGAGTCGAATTCGTAGATGCGCACGTTGCTGATCGTCGAGTCGGGCGACAGGCTGCCGACGTTGACGAAACGCGTAACCTGCTCGCCGTTTTCGCGGGCCGCGAGCGTGTCCTTCACCCACACGCCCGACTGGAAGTTCGACGATACCGATGCGCCCAGCGCCTGCAGCCGCACGCGCTCGGACAACTGATCGGCGTAGGGGCCGACGAATTCGCCGATCAGGTAGGTGACGATCACGAGCGGAATGCCGATCTTCAGCAGCGAGCGCAGCGCCTGGTTGGTCGCGAGACCCGACACGCGGAAGATCGTGAATTCCGAGTTCGCGGCCATCTGCGCGAACACGTAGATCGCGCTGATCAGCGCGGCGACCGGGATGATCTCGTAGAAGCGCGACGGGGTCTGCAACGCGACGCGCAGCACCGCGTAGCCGAACTTGTAGTTGCCGTGCCCGACCGAGTTCAGTTCGCTGATCAGGTCGAAGAAGAAGAACAGGCCCGAGAACGCGAACAGGATGAAGACGAACGTGACGTAGATCTGTCGCGCGAAGTACTTTTCATAGAGCCGCATCGATCATGCTCCCGAGCGGCCGAACAGCGCGCGTGTAAACAGCGGACGATTGCGCACGCGCAACCAGAAGATGAACGCGACGATCGCGGCGACGACGAGGTGCAGGCCGACCAGGCCGACGCCGAACGACATCTTGCCCTGCTCGATCTGCGCCTGCACGACGTTCAGCAGGTTCGAGTACGTGAGGTAGATCAGCACGGCCATCACGAGGTTGATCGTGCGGCTGCGGCGCGGGTTCTGGTACGACAGCGGAATGCCGAGCACCAGCAGGTTGATCGCGATCAGCGGCAGCCCCGCGCGCCACGCGAATTCCGCGAGGTTGTCGCGCGTCGGGTTGCGCAGCAGGTCCGGCGTCGGCGTGCTGTTCGTGGTCGGCACGTTGGTGACCGGCGTGCTCGTGATCTTCACGCCGTAGCGCTCGAACTCCATGATCTTGAAGTTCGGCTGGCCGGGCGTGCCGTCGTAGCGGCGGCCGTCTTCCAGGACGACGAAGCGGCTGCCGTCGCGCGTTTCCGTGTGACCCGTCTGCGATACGACCACGTTGACCTTGCCGTTCTCGGTCGACGTGACGAACACGTTCTGCACCTTGCTCTGGTCGGGCGTCATCTTCTCGATGAAGAACACGCGGTGGTTCGTGGCCGACTCGCGGAACTGGCCCGGCGCGAGCAGCGAGATCTCGTCGCGCTGCTGGAAGCGTGCCTTGATCATCTTGCTTTGCTGGTTCGACCACGGCCAGCCGACGAACGCGAAGAAGGCGATCAGCAGGATGATCGGCGTGGCGAACACGCCGATCGGCTTGATGAGGCGCGTGAGGCTTACGCCCGACGCGAGCCACACGACCATTTCGGAGTCCCGGTACCACCGGGTCAGCACGAACAGGATCGACACGAACAGCGTGACGACGAGCATCACGGCGAGGTAGCCGATCACGGTGAGGCCGATCAGCACGAGGACGTCCCGCGGATCGATTTCACCGGACGCGGCGTAACCGACGATGCGGATCATCATCGTCGTGAGCATGATCGTGAGCAGCACCATGAACACGGCGCCAGCCGTATACGCAAGCTCGCGCTGGAGGGAGCGTTCGAAGATCATTCTTGAAGAGAAGAGGGCGGGAGGCTGCGCACGCGTAGCGGAGCGCTCGCGCCGCCACGGGAAAAATAGCGGATAATTGCGGCTTTCATCCTTAGCCCAGATTTTATCCGAGGACAAGCGCGATGGACTTTAGCATAAAAGGCTGTGATTGGAGCAAAGGCGAGGCGAAGGGGTTCCTGACCGGGAAGTCCGATTGCATCGTGCTCGGCATCTTCGAGGCGCAGACCCTCTCGGGCGCGGCGCTCGACATCGACACGGCCACCAAGGGACTGATTTCGCGCGTGGTGAAGGCCGGCGACATGGACGGCAAGCGCGGCAAGACGCTGTTCCTGCACGAAGTGTCGGGCATCGGCGCGTCGCGCGTGCTGCTCGTCGGCCTCGGCAAGCAGGATGCTTTCAACCAGAAAGCCTATAACGACGCAGCGACGGCCGCGTGGCGCGCGCTGCTGGCGACCAAGGTCGTCCAGGTCACGTTCACGCTCGCGCAACTGCCGGTCGACGAGCGCAGCTCCGACTGGGGCGTGCGCGCGGCGATTCTCGCGCTGCGCAACGAGACCTACCGCTTCACGCAGATGAAGAGCAAGCCGGAACCGGCGTCGCACACGCTCAAGCGCGTCGTGTTCAGCGTCGATCCGTCCGAC
This sequence comes from Burkholderia sp. AU4i, assembly GCF_000466765.1. Classification (NCBI taxonomy): domain Bacteria; kingdom Pseudomonadati; phylum Pseudomonadota; class Betaproteobacteria; order Burkholderiales; family Burkholderiaceae; genus Burkholderia; species Burkholderia sp. AU4i. The sequence continues at coordinate 57,100 of NZ_ASSI01000101.1, forward strand.
GAAAAGGCTGCGAAGGTCGCGGTCAAGCAGGCCGTCGCGCTCGCGAACGGGATGGATCTCACCCGCGACCTCGGCAACCTGCCGGGTAACGTCTGCACGCCGACCTACCTCGGCAACACCGCGAAGAAGATCGCGAAGGATTGGGGCCTGAAGGCGGAAGTGCTCGGGCTCAAGCAGATCCAGGCGCTGAAGATGGGCTCGTTCCTGTCGGTCGCGCGCGCGTCGGTCGAGCCGCCGCAGTTCATCGTGCTGCACTACCAGGGCGCCGCCGCGAAGGCCGCGCCGGTCGTGCTGGTCGGCAAGGGCATCACGTTCGACACGGGCGGCATCTCGCTGAAGCCGGGCGAGGGCATGGACGAGATGAAGTACGACATGTGCGGCGCCGGTTCGGTGCTCGGTACGATGCGTGCGGTCGCCGAGATGGGCCTGAAGATCAACGTCGTCGCGATCGTGCCGACCTGCGAGAACATGCCGGGCGGCAACGCGACGAAGCCGGGCGACATCGTCACCAGCATGAAGGGCCTGACGATCGAGGTGTTGAACACCGACGCCGAAGGGCGCCTGATCCTGTGCGACGCGCTGACGTATGCCGAGCGCTTCAAGCCGGCCGCCGTGATCGACGTCGCAACGCTGACGGGCGCGTGCGTGATCGCGCTGGGCGGCCACAACAGCGGCCTGTTCTCGACGAACGACGCGCTTGCGGGCGAACTGCTCGACGCGTCGCGCGAGGCGAACGACCCGGCATGGCGCATGCCGCTCGACGACGAGTACCAGGATCAGCTGAAGTCGAACTTCGCGGATCTCGCGAACATCGGCGGGCGCCCGGCCGGCGCCGTGACCGCCGCGTGTTTCCTGTCGCGCTTCACCGACAGCTATCCGTGGGCCCACCTCGACATCGCGGGCACCGCGTGGAAGGGCGGTGCGGCGAAGGGCGCGACGGGCCGTCCGGTGCCGCTGCTCGCGCAGTTCCTGATCGACCGCGCCGGCCAGTGATGGCGGTGTTGACGACGCTGCGGGTACGCGGGCAATGACGCGGATCGATTTCCACTCGAACGTCGGCGATTCGCTCGCGTACGCGTGCCGGCTGCTGCGCAAGGCCTACCAGGCCGGGCAGCCGGTCGTCGTGCTCGCCGAGCCCGCGCGCCTGCGCGCGCTCGACGAGCGGCTCTGGACGTTCTCGCCGCTCGATTTCATCCCGCATTGCGGTGTCGACAGCGAGCACGCAGCCGGCACGCCGATCGTGCTGGCCGCGGATCTCGACCGCGCACCGCATCATCACGTGCTGCTGAACCTCGGCGCGGCCGTGCCTGCGCAGTTCGCCCGCTTCGAGCGCCTGCTCGAAGTGGTCGGCAACGCGCCGGACGAACTGGCCGCGGGCCGCGACCGCTACCGGTTCTACCGCGACCGCGGATACGCGCTGAACAACTACAAGCAGGGCAGCTAGCCGCAACCGTCGACGGAGTGTTCCCGTGACAGAAGCCGATTCATCCTCGATCCCGACGCTGACCGACGTGCTGGTGCCGGGCAAGCCGGTGCCGGCGCGCGGGCTCGCGCCCGACGCTGCGCAGCCGCCTGCCGGCGCGGCGATTCCGGTGCTGACCGACGTGGTCGCGCCGCGCACCGCGGGTGCGGCGCCGGCCGATTCCATGCCCGACGCGCTCGCCCCCGATTCCGTCGTGGTCGAACCCGTGCCGACGCCGCACGTGCCGGTGGTCGAACTGCCGGGCGACGAGGCGGTGGAGACGGCGACAGTCGCCGCCGCCGCGCTTGGCGAGACCGATGCGCCGGCGGAGCCCGGCGCCGCGGAGCACGTGGTTGCCGAAGACTCGGCGGCGATGAGTGCGCCGCTGCGCTCGTCGCTGGCCGACGACGATGTGCTGCCGCACGCGTTCGCCGCGGTGGCGCGTGAGGCGGTCGGGCACGCGCGTGAGGCGCACATGCCGGAGGCCGTCGCACCGGCCGCTGCGACGCAGCAGGATGCGCAGGCAGTGGCCGGGCTGACGCCGGAAGATGCCCAGCACATCGCCGAGCGCCTGCGCAATCGCCTGACGAACTATCTGACCGGGGACGGGCGCGAGGCCATCGAAGTCCGTTGTCGCGACGCGCTGCACGAGCATTCGGCCTGGCTGGTCGGCCAGATCACGCGCGAAGTGGCGCTGGCGCTGGAAACCGAGGTGATGGACTGGGTTCGCGACGCGGTCGACGAAGAAATCGCACGCCGCCGCGCCGGTCATGCCGGTTGAGTGCGCGGCCGTTCAGGTAAAAAACAGGGTGCGATTCCAGTAAAGGCCGGTGAAGCGGCCGGCGAGGTGCGGGTCGGCCCTCGGCGGGCCTGCCTGCCGGTGGAGCCCCGCGTGACGGCGGTTTCCGCCCGTTGAACCCGGATCAGCGTACCGACAGCGCCCATTGCGCGAGCGTGTGGGCTTCGGTGCTCGTCAGTTGCGTATTGGCGGGCATCGGCACACTGCCCCATACGCCGACGCTGCCTTTCACGATCGATTGGGCGAGGTAATCGACGGCGTCGCCGCGCGCCGCATACTTGCCGGCGATGTCGCGGAACGACGGGCCCATCAGCGGTTTGCCGATCGCGTGGCAGGCCATGCAGTTCTTGCGCTGGGCAAGCGCGAGCCCGTCGGCCTGGTCGGCGCGCGCCGCCGCCCCGCTGCCGATCAGCAGCGTGGCGAGCAGGACGCGCAATATCGAGTGTTTCATGCGGTTCTCCGCCGGCGGGGACGGCCGGCTTCATGACCCGCGCATTATAAAAGCAAAGGGAAAGCGCGTTTTGCGCGTTCCCCCGGCGGTCATGTTTAACGGGGTCGCATGTGGTCATGCATCCATGTCAACCCGTGACGGCACCCTGGTTCGCGGGCCGGGCGAGTGCCGCAAATTTCGCGAGCACGCCACGCGTGTAGCGCGGTGCCGGCTGTTGCCACGCGGCGCGGCGGCGCGCGAGTTCCGCGTCGTCCACGTTCAACTGCAGCAGCAGCCGGTGCGCGTCGATCGTGATCGAGTCGCCTTCCTGCACGAGCGCGATCGTGCCGCCGACGAACGCCTCGGGCGCGACATGGCCGACCACCATGCCCCAGGTGCCGCCCGAGAAGCGGCCGTCGGTGATGAAGCCGACCGATTCGCCGAGCCCCTTGCCGATGATCGCGGACGTCGGCGCGAGCATTTCGGGCATGCCGGGGCCACCCTTCGGGCCGAGATAGCGCAGCACGAGGATGTCGCCTGCCTGGATCCGGTCGCCGAGAATCGCATCCATCGCGCTCTGCTCGTCGTCGAACACCCGCGCCGGGCCTGTGATCACGGGGTTCTTCAGGCCGGTGATCTTCGCGACCGCGCCGTCTTCCGCGAGATTGCCTTTCAGGATCGCAAGGTGGCCTTCCTTGTACAGCGCGCGGTCGATCGGGAAGATCACGTCCTGGTCCGCGCGCGGCACGGCGGGCACGTCCTTCAGTTCGTCGGCGATCGTGCGGCCGGTGATCGTCATGCAGTCGCCGTGCAGCAGCCCCGCGTCGAGCAGGATCTTCAGCACCTGCGGAATCCCGCCGGCCCGGTGCAGGTCGGTCGCGACGTACTTCCCCGACGGCTTGAGGTCGCAGATCACGGGCACGCGCTTGCGGATGCGCTCGAAGTCGTCGATTGTCCAGTCGACCTCGGCCGCGTGCGCGATCGCGAGATAGTGCAGCACGGCATTGGTCGAACCGCCCGTCGCCATGATCACCGACACCGCGTTCTCGATCGATTCCTTCGTGATGATGTCGCGCGGCTTCAGGTCGCGCTTCACGGCCTCGACGAGCACGCGCGCCGACTCGGCGGCCGAATCGACCTTCTCCTGGTCGGGGTTGGCCATCGTCGACGAGTACAGCAGCGACATCCCGAGCGCCTCGAACGACGAACTCATCGTGTTCGCGGTGTACATCCCGCCGCACGAACCCGACGTCGGGCATGCGTTCTGCTCGACCCCTTCGAAATCCTCCTGCGACATCCGGCCCGCGGTGAATTCGCCGACGGCCTCGAACGACGAGACGATCGTCAGGTCGCGGCCTTTCCAGTGGCCGGGGCGGATCGTGCCGCCGTACACGTAGATGCCCGGCACGTTCAGGCGCGCGAGCGCGATCATCCCGCCCGGCATGTTCTTGTCGCAGCCGCCGACGACGACCACGCCATCCATCCATTGCCCCTGCACGCAGGTCTCGATGCAGTCGGCGATCACCTCGCGCGACACGAGCGAGTACTTCATGCCTTCGGTGCCCATCGACATGCCGTCCGAAATCGTCGGCGTGCCGAAGATCTGCGGGTTCGCATCGGATGCCTTCACGGCCGCGACGGCTGCGTCCGACAGGCGCTGCAGGCCCGAATTGCACGGCGTGATCGTCGAATGGCCGTTCGCGATGCCGATCATCGGCTTGTCGAAATCGTCCTTCTGGTAACCGAGCGCGTAATACATCGAGCGATTCGGCGATCGGGCCACGCCTTGCGTGATGTGCCTCGAGCGGCGGTTGTAAGCCATGGGGGACTCCATCGTAGTCTGGGCAGCGCCGGTGAACGGCGCGCCGGTTCGGATCAGTCAAGCATGGAGTTTCCGGATTGGGATGTCCAATATATTATTTGTCGCCTATTAAGTCGTTTCCTGAATGAATGACGCATGGCTGATCCGACTCCCGACCTGCGCCAGTGGCGCTATTTCGCGACCGTTGCGGACGAGCGCCATTTCGGCCGCGCGGCCGAACGCCTGTCGATGACGCAGCCGCCGCTGTCGCAGGCGATCCGCGCGCTCGAGGACACGCTCGGCGTCGCGCTGTTCGTGCGCAGCAAGCGTTCGGTGGCGCTGACGGCGGTCGGGGCCGCGCTGTTGCCCGAGGTGCGCCGGCTGCTTGCGTCGGCCGATGCGTTGCCGCCGCTGGCGCGACGGCTCGCGCGCGGCGAGGCCGGCTCGTTGTCGCTCGCGTTCGTGTCGACCGCCGATTACGGGCTGCTGCCCTCGCTGCTGCGGGCGTTCGGCGCACGTTATCCGCAGGTGCGCCTGCAACTCGCGGAGGCGACGAGCGACGTGCAGATCGACGAACTCGTCGCCGGCCGCATCGATGCGGGGCTCGTCATTCCGCCCGTGCCGCCGCGCCACGCGGCCGGGCTGTCGTACCTGCCCGTCCTGCGCGAGCCGCTGGTGATCGCGATGCCGGCGGCCGCGAGCGACGCGCCTGAAGACGAGCCCGTCCATCTCGCGGAAGTCGCCGCGTTGCCGCTCGTGATCTTTCCGCGTCGTTTGGCGCCCGGCTTTTATGACATCATTACGGGCTGCTACGGCGCGGCGGGGGAAACCCCGTGCATCGGCCAGGAGGCGATCCAGATGCAGACGATCGTCAGCCTCGTGTCGGCCGGCATGGGCGTCGCACTGGTGCCGCAATCGCTGCGTAACCTGCGGCGCACCGGCGTGGTCTACCGGCCGCTCGCCGGTCACGCGCCGGTCGTCGAGACGGGCCTCGTGTGGCGTACCGGCGACGTGAGCCCCGTGCTGGCCGGCTTCCTCGACGTCGTGCGCGCGCAGGGGCTCGCCACGTGACGTGAACGATGGCGCGCCGGTGCCGTCCAACGCGCGGTGCTGCGCGTGTGCGACGGCCGTACCGCATTCGAAAACTTCTTCGCTAACCCATGATCATTCACCCGAATTTCGACCCCGTTGCGATCCATCTCGGGCCGCTGGCCGTGCGCTGGTACGGGCTCATGTATCTCGTCGGCTTCATCGCGGCGATCGTCGTCGGCCGGATCCGCCTGAAGCTGCCGCACGTCGCGGCGCAGGGCTGGACCGTGAAGGACATCGACGACATGATGTTCTACGGCGTGCTCGGCACCGTGCTCGGCGGCCGCCTCGGCTACGTGCTGTTCTACAAGGCCGATTTCTACTTCTCGCATCCGCTCGACGTGTTCAAGGTGTGGGAGGGCGGCATGTCGTTTCACGGCGGCTTCCTCGGCGTGACGCTCGCGATGATGCTGTTCGCGTGGCAGCGCAAGCGCCATTGGCTGCAGGTCACCGATTTCGTCGCGCCGATGGTGCCGACGGGGCTCGCGGCCGGGCGGCTCGGCAACTTCATCAACGGTGAACTGTGGGGCCGCGTGACCGATCCGTCCGCACCGTGGGCGATGCTGTTCCCGGGCGCGATGCGCGACGATGCGGCATGGTTGCCGAAGCATCCGGGACTCGTCGAGAAGTGGCATCTCGCCGACGTGTTCATGCAATACCAGATGCTGCCGCGTCATCCTTCGCAGCTCTATGAAATTGCGCTCGAAGGCATCGTGCTGTTCTTCGCGCTGTTCCTCTTCGCGCGCAAGTCGCGGCCGATGGGCGCCGTGTCCGCGCTGTTCCTGATCGGCTACGGCCTCGCGCGCTTCACGGTGGAGTTCGCGCGCGAACCCGACGATTTCCTCGGCCTGCTCGCGCTCGGCCTGTCGATGGGGCAGTGGCTGTCGCTGCCGATGATCATCGCGGGCATCGCGTTGATGGTCTGGGCGTATCGCCGCCGCGCGGCGAATGCCGTTGCGTGAGGTGATGGCGATGCACGCGCGATCGGCGCGTGCATCGTCCCACGCATTGAAATGAAAAACGCCGGCCTTCGGGCCGGCGTTTTTCATTTCGGACTGCCGCGCGCTGCGCGTTACTTCATCTGCACGGAACCGTTGACGGTGACCGACACGGTGGCCTTGCCGCCTTCGACCGCGATGGGTGCGCTCATCTTCGCGCTGTCCATCGGTGCTGCGGCCATTGCCATCATGCGCGGATACGGCTGCACGTTGCGGCCGCCGCCGACGTTCACGTCGCGGATCGTGTAGCTGCTGTAGCCGAATGCCTTCGCGGCTTCGTCCGCGCGGGCGCGGAACGACTTGATCGCCTCGGTCGTCAGCTTCTGCTCGGCTGCGCGCTGCGCTTCGGGCGACAGCGAGAACTCGACGTTCGCGACCTGCATCAGGTTCGACAACTGGCCGGCCAGCTTCGACGCCGCGGCGAAATCACGCGATTCGAGCGCGACCTCGGTGCGGCCGCGCCATGCGGAAATCTTGCCGTCGCGATCGGTGCTCGGATAGACGGAGAATGCGCCCGTGTGTGCCGTGACGCCCGCTACGCTTTTCGCTTGCGACAGGGCGGCGTCGGCGCGCTGGTTCAACTGCGCGGTGAGGCTGCCCGGATCCTTGGCCTGCTGCTCGTAGAACAGCGTGATGTGGATGATGTCCTGCGGCACGTCGGCGCTCGCCTGCGACGACAGCGACAGCACGCCTGCCGGCTCCGGAAAGTGCGGGTTCGCGGCCTGCGCGTGCGCGGCGGGTGACGCGAGCGTCAGCGCGACGGGAACGGCGGCGGCAAGGGCGAGCGACAGCGCGAGTGCGGATTTCTTGGTCATTGTTGGACTCCTTGTGCGAGGGCGCGCACGCGGATCACGCGTGCGCGATGCGGGCGTACCGCGCGACGAAAAGAACGACGGCCGGCAGCGGTTGCTTAGGCCGCGCGAAAGTGCCGCGAGTTCCGTGGCAGCAGCGCATACTGACCAGATTTGACGTTTGGCGTGCGCCTGCTTGCCTACTTCATCAGCTTTTCGGTGATGAACCGCCATTCGGCGCGCGTGACGGGCGTGATCGACAGCCGGTTGCCGCGCGCGAGCACGCGCATGTCGGCGAGTTCGTCGTGTTCGCGCAGCGCGGCGAGCGGCACGAGCGGCGATTTTTTCACGTAGCGCACGTCGACGAGTAGCCAGCGCGGTGCTTCCCGGGTCGACTTCGGATCGTAATAGGGGCTTTTCGGATCGAACTGCGTGGGGTCGGGGTAGGGCGTCGACGATACTTCGGCGAGGCCCGCGATGCCCGGCTCGGGGCAGCTCGAGTGATAGAACAGCACGCCGTCGCCGATCTTCATCGTGTCGCGCATGAAATTGCGCGCCTGATAATTGCGCACGCCCGTCCACGGCAGCGAGCGCTGCGGTGCGTTGGCGAGATCGTCGATGCTTGCTTCGTCCGGTTCGGACTTCATCAGCCAGTATTGCATGGATCGTGATCGACGCAGAAAGAGGCTGCTACAAAAGAAAACGGCACCGGGCTTCGCCCGATGCCGTTGGATAGGCCCCCGCCTTGGCCGCTAGGCCGGCATCCTGAACCTGAGGTTCAGAATTGGTCGCAGTTAGCAGCACTTCGGGTACATCAGACAGAGTGACGCGCGCGCCCGTGCTACAAATTTCCGCAACCGTGCACATGGCATTGGTTCAAGGAATATATGACCTTGGCGAACCAGGCAGGGAAGCTGACTGAACTGTGATTCGATGCGCCAATTTGACCACCGTTGATCGCCGAGATCAAGGGGAATCGACGCATCGATTAAAACGTTACTGCGTCTCGTGCTGTGCGAGCACCGCGCCGAGCTGTTCATTCATCTGGTGCATTGTACGACGGATTTCCTCCGCCGGAAATGCTTCACCGTGCCGCACGCTCGTTTGCAGCCGCAGCAATTCGGACGCGAGCGACAGCGCCGCCATCACGGCGATGCGATCGGTGCCGCGTACCGAGCTGTTCGAGCGGATTTTCGACATTTCGGCGTCGACGCGCGCGACCGCTTCGAGCAGTGCCGCTTCGGTCTCGGCCGAGCAGGCGAGCCGATAGGCCTGACCGAGAATCGAGACTTCGATCTGCTTGGTGCTCATGCATGTTCTCCGTGGCTGGCCGCGTCATCGCCATCCGTACGCGCCTGCGCATCCAGCAGGTCGAGCTGGTTGTCGGCTTGCTCCGCACTTTTCGAGCGCGGCAGCTTTTCGAGAATCGCGTTCAGTTTCACCTGGGCGTCGTCGATCTTTGCCGACAGCGTGTCGCGCTCGGCCGCGAGCGCATTGCGTTCGTCGCGCAGTTGCGCGAGTTCCGCGCGGACCGTGTCCGCGTCCGCGCGCAATTGCGCGACCTGCTCCTCGAGCGCGAGCCGTTCCGAGTGATAGCGCTTGTTCAGCGAAATCAGACGGCCAATATTTTGAGATAGGGTTTCGAGTTCGTTGAGCATTTGCTGCGTCCTCTAAAGACCCAGCATTTTAGCGCGGAATAACGCGCAAACCGACATCTGTAACGTTTCCAGTCGTAACACCCCTGCTTCTTGCCGCGAATCGGCGCGTCACGTGCGTGCCCGGATGCTTCCTTGACGCTCGTGCGACCCGCTCCTAAACTGGCGCCGCCTCGGTGCTCGCGCGTGCAACGCGCGGTTAAACGGGAAGCAGGGCGCGGGCTCCGCCAGGACGCCGCCAACCTGCGCTGCCCCCGCAACGGTAAGCGGCCGCGTTGCATGACGCAGGCCGGCTCGGGCGCGTTCCGCATGCACGTTGCGCATGCGGACGCGGGCCACTGCGCGTCTTCGCGCGGGAAGGCGAGCCGGACCGCCGCCAGCCCGGATACCGGCCGAGGCGGGGAGCCCGCACGGGCTTCGTGACGCACGGCCCGCGGGGAAGCGGGGCGTGCAGTGCTTCACGGGATTGATCTTCGATGCTGACCCCAATCGTCGGCGGCGCCGATTTCTGCCATCTTGATGACGTTCTCGAACCGGGCGACCACCGGAAGGTCGTCGCGCGCGTCGACCACCTGACCGCAAGGATCACGAGCTTGGCTATGCCTGCAACACGCTGCACTGCGCCGATGTCGCGCCCGGCCCGCAGCGGTGGCGCGCCGATGTGCACTGCATCGGCCGTCGCGCGGAGTGCCGCATGAGCGCCGCACGCGCCACCGCGATCTGGGCCGCATTGGCCGCGGCGGTCGCGTTGCTGTTCGTCGCGTCGCTGTCGATCGGCAGCGTGCCGATGTCGCCGTGGCAGGCGCTCGCGTCGCTCGTGCCGCATGGCGGCGACGCGCTGTTCGCCGATATCGTCCGCACGTTGCGCCTGCCGCGCGCGCTCGCGGGCTTCGCGTGCGGTGCGCTGCTCGCGCTGGCCGGCTCGTTGTTGCAGGTGTTGCTGCGCAACCCGCTCGCCGATCCGTACGTGCTCGGCGTGTCCGGCGGCGCGGCCGGCTTCGCGCTCGTCGCGATGATCGCGGGCGGCGCATGGTGGCTCGTCGATGTGTCGGCGTTCGCCGGCTCGCTCGTGTCGGTCGCGCTCGTGCTCGGACTCGCGCGCCGCGAGCTGGGGCGCGGCGAGTCGCGCGATGCGTCGCCGCGGCTGCTGCTCACGGGCGTCGTGATCGCGGCAGGGTGGGGCGCGCTCGTCACGCTGCTGCTGTCGCTCGCGCCCGATGCGCGGCTGCGCGGCATCATCTTCTGGCTGACGGGCGACCTGAACGGCGTGAGCACACCGTGGTTCGCGTGGGGCGCGCTGCTGCTGGCCGCGTGCATCGCACTGCCGGCCGCGCCGCAACTGAACGTGCTGCTGCGCGGCGATGCGACGGCGCTCGCGCTCGGCGTGCCGGTCGCGCGCCTGCGTGTGCGGATCTATCTCGTCGCGTCGCTGGCCGCCGCGGCCGCAGTGACGACCGCCGGCACGATCGGCTTCGTCGGCCTCGTCGTGCCGCACGCGCTACGGCTCGCATTCGGCAACGACCAGCGGATGTTGCTGCCGGCCGCGATGCTCGCGGGCGGCGGCGGTGTGATGGCCGCCGATCTGCTCGCGCGCACCGCGATCGCGCCCGCGCAACTGCCGGTCGGCGTGATGACCGCATTGATTGGCGTGCCGGTGTTCCTGTGGATGTTGCTCAGGAGGCCGATGCGATGACCCGTGCCGCATTGCGTGCCAGCGGCGACGAGATGAGCTGCGCGGCCGTCGGCCTGACGCTGAAGGCTGGCGCGCGCACGCTGCTCGACGGCTTCACGCAGGCGTTCCGTCCGGGCGAGATCTGGTGCATCGCCGGGCCGAACGGCGCAGGCAAGACGACGCTGCTTGCGACCCTCGCGGGGCTGCAGCCGCCGGCCGGCGGACACGTCGCGATCGACGGCCGCCCGCTTTCCGCATGGCCGCCCGCGCAGCTCGCGCAGCGCCGCGCGCTGATGCCGCAGCAACTGCACGACGCATTCAGCGCGACCGTGTTCGATACGGTGTTGCTCAACCGCTTTCCGTATCTCGGCGGCTGGGGCTGGGAGCGCGACGGCGACCGCGCGGCCGCGCGCGACGCGCTGGCGACCTTCGACCTGACCGCGCTTGCGTCGCGCGACGTGCTGTCACTGTCGGGCGGCGAGCGGCAGCGCGTCGCGCTGGCCGCGACGCTGTGCCAGGACGCGCCGTTGATGCTGCTCGACGAACCGCTCGCGCATCTCGACCTGCATCACCAGATCGATTGCCTGACCGCGCTGGCCGCCTGGCTCGATGCGGGCCCGCGCACGGTGCTGTTCTCGTGCCATGATCTGAATCTCGCGCGGCGTTTCGCGACGCATGCGCTGTTGCTCGACGGCCGTGGCCACGCGTGGGCCGGCCCCGTGCACGACGTGCTGACACCCGAGCGCGCGAGCGATGCGTTCGGTTATCCGCTCGTGCTGATCCGCGAGAACGGCCGCGATGCGCTGCTGCCGGCATGGCCCGAGCGACAATGACATTTCCTTTTCCGATGCGCGGTGCATGCCGCGCCCACGACACGGCTTCCCGATGACGACCCCGACCCACTTCCCGCCCGCGATCGCACCGCTCGACGACGTGCTGCGCAAGCGCCTGCAGCATGTGATCGACCACAAGACCAAGCCGCCCGGCAGCCTCGGCCAGCTCGAGGCAGTTGCGCTGCAGGTCGGCCTGATCCAGCACACCGAGCGGCCGGTCGTGCAGCGTCCCGTGATGATCGTGTTCGCCGGCGATCACGGGATTGCCGCCGAAGGCGTGAGCCCCTATCCGCAAGCGGTGACCGCACAGATGGTCGCGAACTTCCTCGCCGGCGGCGCGGCAATCAACGCGTTCTCGGGCGTCGCGCAGAGCACGCTCGAGATCGTCGATGCGGGCGTCGCGTCGCCGCTGCCGCTGTCCGACCGCCTGGTGTCGCTGCCGGTCGCGCGCGGCACGCGCAACTTCGCGACGGAACCGGCGATGACGCGCGACGAGGCGATGACGGCGCTCGCAGCCGGTGCGGCGCGCGTGCGCCTGCATGCGTCGCTCGGCACGAACGTGATCGGCTTCGGCGAGATGGGGATCGCGAACACGTCGTCGGCCGCGTGCCTGATGAGCCGCCTGCTCGGCGTGCCGATCGACGCGTGCGTCGGGCGCGGCACGGGCCTCGACGACCAGGGCCTCGCGCACAAGCGCGCGGTGCTCGGCCGTGCGCTCGTCAAGCACTCGCACGCGATTGCGCCGCTCGACGTGCTCGCGACGTTCGGCGGCTTCGAGATCGCGATGATGACGGGCGCGTACCTCGCGGCCGCGAGCGAACGGATGACGATCCTCGTCGACGGCTTCATCGCGACGGCCGCATTGCTCGTCGCCGAGCGCATCGCGCCCGGCGTGCGCGACTACTGCGTGTTCTCGCATACGTCGCACGAGGCCGGGCACCGGCGCATGCTCGAGCATTTCGGCGCGAAGCCGCTGCTCGCGCTCGACCTGCGGCTCGGCGAAGGCACGGGCGCGGCGCTCGCGCTGCCGCTCGTGCGTGCGGCTGCCGCGTTCCTCACGGAAATGGCGAGCTTCGAATCCGCCGGTGTCGACGATCGTGACGCCTGATCGCGCGCGCGGCGTGCGGGCCGAACTGCGCTACTTCTTCGTCGCGCTCGGCTACTTCACGCGTGTGCCCGTGCCGCGTGCGATCGGCTACGCGGCCGGTGATCTCGACCAGGCCGCGCGATATTTCCCGCTCGTCGGCGCATGCGTCGGCGCGTGGGGCGCGCTCGTGTATCTGGTCGCGCTGCGCGCGCTGCCCGTGTCGATCGCGGTCGGTCTGTCGATGGCCGCCACGCTGCTCGCCACGGGGGCCTTCCACGAGGACGGCCTCGCCGACAGCTGCGATGCGTTCGGCGGCGGCTATACGCGCGACGACGTGCTGCGCATCATGCACGACTCGCGGATCGGCACGTTCGGTGCGGTCGCGCTCGTGATCGCGCTCGGCGTGAAATGGCAGGCGCTCGCGTCGATGCTGCCGTTGCGTGCCGCATGGACGATGATCGCCGCGCACGCGGCGAGCCGCGCGGCGGCCGTGAGCCTGCTGATGACGCTCGACTACGTGCGGCCCGAAGGCAAGGCGAAACCGGTCGCGCAACGGATGGGGGCACGCGCAGCGTGTGTCGCCGCGCTGTTCGGATTACCTTGGCTGTTCTGGCCCGACTGGCGCATGGGCGTCGCCGCCTGCGTGGCGCTCGTGCTCGTGCGCGCGTGGGCAGCCCGCTATTTCGTGAAGCGGATCGGCGGTTATACCGGCGACTGTCTCGGCTTCACGCAACAGCTGTGCGAACTGGCGATCTATCTCGTGGTGCTCGGATGGACGTCGTCCTGATCCGTCATCCGGCCGTCGGTGTCGAGCCGGGCATCTGCTACGGACGCAGCGACGTGCCGCTCGCCGCGCCGGCCGACGCCGGCGCGCAGGCCGTGCGCGCACATCTGTCGCTACTCGGCGCGCCGCTTCCCGAACAGGTCTGGACGAGCCCGCTGACGCGCTGCGCGTCCGTTGCCGAGCGGATCGCGCAGGCATGCGGCGTGCCGCTGCAAACCGATGCGGACTGGCAGGAAATGGATTTCGGCGCGTGGGAGATGCGGCGCTGGGACGATATCGATCGCGCGGCACTCGATGCGTGGGCGGCCGACCTGATGCATGCGTGCGCGCATGGCGGCGAAAGCGTCGCGCGGTTCGCTGCCCGGGTCGCCCGGCGGGCCGATGCCGTCGCGCGGTTCGACCGGCCGCAATGGGCGGTCACGCATGCGGGCGTGATCCGCGTGTTCGCGGCGCATGTACTGTGCGTGCCGCTCGATACGCTGTTGTCGCGGCCGGTGCCGACCGGTGGTGTCGTCTGGCTGCGCGCGGAGGCCGCCACGGGAGCGTGGGAAGTGGTGCACTGGGATGAATAGGCGCACCGGCGTCCGCATCTGAACGACGCGGCGCGCGGTCGATCTGTCTCGAACACCGACGCATCGGGCTCAGGTGCGCGACGGGCGCGCAAGCCGCCGGAACTCAGCGCGCCGGCCGCCGCCCACGCGCGGCTTCGAGATCCTCGCACAGCGCGGCCGCGCCCTGCGCGATCCGCGGCGACGGCCGCGTCAGCAGATCGCCGTCGATCGCGAACAGGTTGTTGCGCGCCACGGCCGTCAGCGCGGGCCACGTGCGCCAGCGCGCCAGGCTCGGCAACGGTTCGTCCGTACGCGACGCCCCCGCGCTCGTCGTCACGATCGCCTCCGGATTGGCCGCGAGCACGGCCTCGTCGGTGACGGTCGGCACGAGCGGCCTGAGCGACGCGAACACGTTGCGGCCGCCGCACAGCTCGATCACGTCGTTGATCAGGTGCGCGCCATTGAGCGTCATCAGCGGCCGGTCCCAGACCTGGAAGAACATCGTGACGGGCGCCCGCGCGGCATAACGTGCGCGCAGCGCCGCGATGTCGCGCGTATAGGCGGCCGCGGCCGCATCAGCAGCCGGTTGCGTGCCGAGCAGCGTGCCGAGCCGGCGCAGCGACGACGATACGTCGTCGAGGTGCTTCGGATCGCTGAAGAACAGCGGGATATGCAATGCGCGCAGCGCGTCGGTCTGCCGCTCGGCGTTGCCGTGCCGCCAGACGACGATCAGGTCGGGCTTCAGCGCGGCGATCCGCTCG
>NZ_ASSI01000102.1:0-17566 GCF_000466765.1 Burkholderia sp. AU4i
CGCACCTGACCTTGAAGGATGCAAACGTGCCGGTGAACGTGAACCTGCGCACGTATGCGGGGCCGGAAGGTCGTTTCTGCCCGGCGGCGGTGTACGAGTTCGTGAAGAACGACGATGGCAGCGATCGCCTCGTGATCAACGCGCAGAACTGCGTGCACTGCAAGACCTGCGACATCAAGGACCCGACGCAGAATATCGTGTGGGTCACGCCGGAAGGCGGTGGCGGGCCGAATTACCCGAACATGTAATCCGCCACGACGCGCCGCCGCGAGCGGCGCGTTTTTGCCGGTCGCCACAAACGAAACGGGGCGCTGCCTGAAGCAGCGCCCCGTTTTGCATTCCCAATGGCGAGACGTGCCGCGCCCCGCCCGTTTGCGTCAGGTCGCGCTACCGGCGATCTTCGGCGTCGACGTCTCGACGTCCCCGCACTGCGCGCGATGGCGCAGCGCATGATCGATCAGCACCAGTGCGAGCATCGACTCGGCGATCGGCGTCGCACGGATGCCGACGCACGGATCGTGGCGGCCGAACGTTTCCACCGTCGCCTCGTCGCCCGCCTTCGTGATCGAACGGCGCGGCGTACGGATGCTCGACGTCGGCTTGATCGCGATCGACACGGTGATGTCCTGCCCCGTCGAAATCCCGCCGAGCACGCCGCCCGCATGGTTGCCGACGAAACCGCCCGGCGTCAGCTCGTCGCCGTGCATCGAGCCGCGCTGCGCGACGCTGTCGAAACCCGCACCGATCTCGACGCCCTTCACCGCGTTGATGCTCATCATCGCCTTCGCGATGTCCGCATCGAGACGGTCGAACACCGGCTCGCCCCAGCCGACCGGCACGCCCGACGCGACGACGTCGATGCGCGCGCCGATCGAATCGCCATCCTTGCGCAGTGCATCCATGTACGCCTCGAGCTCCGGCACGACCGCCGCATTCGGCGAGAAGAACGGATTCTCGTGCACGTGCGACCAGTCGACGAACGGCACGTCGATTTCGCCAAGGCCGCTCATGTAGCCGCGCACCTCGACGCCGAAGCGCTCGCGCAGCCACTTCTTCGCGACCGCACCCGCGCCGACGATCGGTGCGGTCAGGCGCGCGGACGAACGGCCGCCGCCGCGGTAGTCGCGGATGCCGTATTTCTGCCAGTAGGTGTAGTCGGCGTGGCCGGGACGGAACGTCTCGACGATGTTGCCGTAGTCCTTGCTGCGCTGGTCGGTGTTGCGGATCAGCAGTGCGATCGGCGTACCGGTCGTCACGCCTTCGAACACGCCCGACAGGATCTCGACCTGGTCAGCCTCCTGCCGTTGCGTCACGTGACGCGACGTGCCCGGCTTGCGGCGATCGAGTTCGACCTGGATGTCGGCTTCGGTCAGCCCCATTCCCGGCGGGCAGCCGTCGATCACGCAACCGATCGCGGGACCGTGCGATTCGCCGAAGGTCGTGACAGTGAAAAGCGTGCCGAGGGTATTGCCGGACATGATGGAACCGCCCAAAGAGAAATGGGCAAACCGATGCGCTGCCCGGGCGCGGGCAGATCGATCGTTTGCCGGTCGAGAAAAGAGGTAAGCCGCTATTATGCCAGCCGTCCCGCGCCCGCGGGCCGCAGGCCGCATGAAAGGCAGCCCGGACGCACGAAACGTGCGCGCGGCCCGGCTTGTGCGGCACAAGCCCGTCCGGCCCGGTTGCAGCCGAACGCATCCGGACAGGCGCCCGCCTACTTCCGCGCGCCGCGCAGTTCGGTTACCGCGGCCTGCAGCGACTCGGGCGTCGCGACCGATGCCGGGACCGGCTCGCCGACCGCCAGCGTCAGCCGGCTCATCACGCCGCGCTTGATGGGTCGCGGCATCCGCGCATCGGAATGCCGCGAAAAATAGCTGCCCCACAGCCCGCGCAGCGCCATCGGAATCACGGGTGCCGGCGTGCGGCCCAGGATCTCGGTGATGCCGTGGTGGAACGTGTTGATGTCACCCGTCTTGGTCAGCTTGCCCTCGGGGAAGATGCACACGAGTTCGCCGTCCTTCAGCGCGGCCTCACATGCGTCGTACGCGCGCGCGAGCATCGCGGGATCCTCGTGGCGCGGCGCGATCGGGATCGCCTTCGCATGCCGGAATACCCAGCTCGCGAAGCGCGTCTTGAAGATCCGGTGATCCATCACGAAACGGATCGGGCGCGGGCTCGCGGCGGCCAGCACGAGCGCATCGACGTAGCTGACGTGGTTGCACACGAGCACGGCCGCGCCTTCCGCCGGAATCCGCTCCGCGTGCACGAGACGAATCCGGTAGAACGTGTGGACGAGCACCCACGCGACGAAGCGGAGCAGGAACTCCGGCACGAGCAGATAGATATAGGCCGCGACGATCACGTTCAACAGCGCGGTGACGAGGAACAGCCCCGGGATGTCGACGCCGGCCTTGGTCAGCCCCATCGCCATCACGGCCGACAGGATCATGAACAGCGCGTTCAGGATGTTGTTCGCGGCGATGATCCGCGCGCGGTGCGTCGGCGCGCTGCGGCTCTGGATCAGCGCGTACAGCGGCACGCTGTAGAAGCCGCCGAACATCGCGAGCAGGAACAGGTCCGCCAGGATGCGCCAGTGGCGCGCGCCGGCCAGGAATTCGCCGACCGACAGCAGATGGCCGGGCGACGGCAGCGCGCGGCTCGCGAAATACAGCTCGATCGCGAACACGCTGATGCCGATCGAGCCGAGCGGCACGAGGCCGATCTCGACGCGCCGCTGCGACAGCCGTTCGCACAGCAGCGATCCGAGGCCGATACCGACCGAGAACGTCGCGAGCAGGACCGTGACGACGTCAGGGCTCGCCGACAGCACGTCCTTCGCGAAATTGAAGAACGACGTGAGGAACGTCGCGCCGACGAACCACAGCCACGAGATGCCGAGCAGGCTCAGGAACACAGTGCGGTTCTGGCGTGCGAGCCCGAGGTTGCGCCAGGTCTCGCTGACCGGATTCCAGTTGATCACGAGATCGGGCTGCGGCGCCGGCGTGGAAGGCACGCGCTGCGCGACGAGACGCCCCGCGATCGCGATGACGAGCACGCTCACCGCGAGCACGCGCTCGCCGGCACCTTCGATGCCCGCGGCCGCGCCGCCGATGATCGTGCCGATCAGGATCGCGATGAACGTGCCCATCTCGACGAGGCCGTTGCCGCCGACCAGCTCATGCTCGCCGAGATGCTGCGGCAGGTACGAATACTTGACGGGCCCGAACAGCGTCGAGTGCATCCCCATCATGAACGTGCACAGATACAGCAGCGGCGCGCTGTGCATGACGAAGCCCGCCGCGCCGACCAGCATCAGCACGATCTCGAAGGTCTTCACGAAACGCGTGAGGGTCGCCTTGTCGTACTTGTCGGCGATCTGGCCGGACGTCGCCGAGAACAGCACGAACGGCAGGATGAAGATCGCGGAAATCAGGAAGGCCGCCGTCTTCGCATCGACACCGGCGAATCGCGCGGTGTGATAGGTGACGAGCGACGTGAAGCCGATCTTGAAGACGTTGTCGTTCAGCGCACCGAGGAACTGGGTCGTGAAGAACGGCGCGAAACGGCGCTCGCGCAGCAGGTCGAACTGCGACGCGTGCGCGTGCCGTTCGTCGCGCCGCCTGGAAGTGGCTTGCGTTTGATCGCTCATGCGAAATACGCGCGCGCCGTCTGGGCGACGCTGCGCGGGCCTTGTGTGGTCATTGGAAAAACGGCGGCGCAGGACAAGCCTGCGCCGCCGCGTGCCGGGTGGCGGCGCCCGCGCATGACGGCGACGGGCGCGGCGTGGTTCACGACTTGTGCGCTTCGGCTTCCGATTCCGGCCAGTCGCGGATGTACGCCTTCAGCATGCGGTTCTCGAAGCTCTGCGCCTCGACGACCGTCTTCGCGACGTCGTAGAACGAAATGACGCCCATCAGCACCTTCTTGTCGAGCACCGGCATATAGCGCGCATGGCGCTCGAGCATCATCCGGCGCACTTCGTTGACATCCGTTTCCGGCGTGCACGTGAGCGGCTCGTCCATCACCTTGCGCACCTGCACGTCGCCAATCGCACCGCCGTTCACGTGCAGGCGCAGGATGATCTCGCGGAACGTCAGCATCCCGACGAGATCGCCGTACTCCATCACGACGAGCGAGCCGATGTCGTGCTCGGCCATCGTGTCGACCGCTTCGCGCAGCGGCTTGTCGGGCGTCACCGTAAACAGCGTGTTGCCCTTTACTTTCAGAATATCGCTGACGCGCATCGTAGTCCCCTCATGCTTGAATGCAAAACCTCTTTCGATCCTATCGGAAAGCCTGTCAAAAGGAAAGCGCGGGCCCGTGCGGCGGGCCGCCGCCCCGCTTGCGGAAGCCGGCCGCCGGCAGCACAATGGCCCCATGAACAGCGGCCCGAGGAGACGGCCATGGCGCATACGCATACGGAGCAATTCGCCAGCTTCGCTGATTTCTACCCGTATTACCTGAACGAACACCAGAACCTGACGTCGCGGCGGCTGCACTTCGTCGGCTCGCTCGGCGTGATCGGCTGCGTCGCGATGGCGATCGCGACCGGCGACTGGCTGTGGCTGCCGGCGGCGATCGTCTGCGGCTACGGGTTCGCGTGGGTCGGACACTTCTTCTTCGAGAAGAACCGCCCGGCCACGTTCCGGCACCCGATCTACAGCCTGATGGGCGACTGGGTGATGTTCAAGGACATCTGCACCGGCAAGATCCCGCTGTAACGGCCAGGCACCGCGCTCACGCGGGCCGCGGCGGCCGCGCGTGCGGGTCGGGCACGCCGCCCGGCGCCGGCCCCGGGACACCCGCCGCTTGTGCGCCGGCCGGCCGATGCGCGGCGATCAGCGACGCGAGCGACACGTCGAAGCGATCGCTCGACAGCACCGCGAGCAGCGCCGCGCCATCGACATGGCTGCGGCGTCGCTGCAACTGGTAGGTCAGCTCCGTGCGGTCGATCACCAGCACGTCGAACAACTGCGCGAGCGTCAGCTGCTCCGGGTTCGCGAGCAGGATGTAGCGCGGCGTGGTCTCGCCGCCGCCGTCCAGCCGCGCGATCCATTCCCGCTCCTCCATCGTCGTCAGCAGGCGCTGCGCGGTTTCCATGTCGCAGCGCAGCATGGTCGCGAGCCGCATCGCCGTGTAGCCGCGCTTGCCGGCCGTGCGCGCTTCGGCCAGGCGCGCGAGCATTTCCAGTGCGTCGAGCAGGTCGCTGCCCGGATAGTGGATGCGGTGGAACTGGCCGACGCGGATCGCCGGCAGTGCGGAGGCCACCATCGCGCCGAGCAGCGCGATGAACCAGCTCAGGTACACCCATAACAGGAACACGGGCAACGCCGCGAACGCACCGTATACGGCCGTATAGGTCGGAATGCGCCGCACGTAGTAGCCGAAACCGCGCTTCGCGAGCTCGAACGCAATTGCCGCGAACAGCCCGCCGATCACCGCATCGCGCCACGCGACCGTGCAGTTCGGCAGGTACACGTACAGCAGCGTGAACGCGAGCACCGCCAGCGGCAGCGACACGAGCGCCAGCAGCCATTCGACGATCGACGTGGACGACCCGGCGCCGGTAAACGCGAGCGACTGCGTGAACAGGTACGACGAGATCGACAGGCTGACACCGAACAACAGCGGGCCCAGCGTGATCAGCGCCCAGTACGCGAGCACGCGCTGCGCGAACGGTCGCGGCTTGCGTACCCGCCAGATCAGGTTGAACGCCGACTCGATCGTCATCATCGTCATCACCGATGTGACGACGAGCACGATCAGGCCGGCCGTCGTCAGCCCCTTGGCCTTCGACGCGAACTGGTTCAGGTACTTGAATATCTGGACGTTGAACTGCGCGGGCATCAGGTGATCCGCGAGGAATCCCTGCAGCGAGATCTGGAACGACGCGAACATCGGGAACGCGGTGAACAGCGCGAACGCGACCGTCACGAGCGGCACGAGGGCCAGCATCGTCGTGAACGTCAGGCTGCCCGCCACTTGCGGGATGCGATCCTCGGCGCTGCGCCGGGCCGCGAACTGCGCCAGGCGCTTGAGGGTGTCGAGATCGACGCTCAACTTCGGCAAACGGCTTCTCCTTCTTGATACCGCGCGCCCGGTGGCGCGCCGCCGCCGCGCTGCGCGACGGCTTCAGCCCCTATAATAGCCGCTCGATTCCAGCAGGGGCCGACTGCACCGGGCACGCGCGCGGCCGCACGCGGTTCCGTCGTCCATGAAAGACATCCTCGTTCTCTATTACAGCCGTCACGGCGCCACGCGCGATCTGGCGCTCGCGATCGCGAACGGCATCGACAGCGTGCCGGGCATGCAGGCCCGCATCCGCACCGTGCCGCCCGTGTCGACCGTCTGCGAAGCCACCGCCCCCGACATTCCCGCCGACGGCCCGCCGTACGCGGAACTGCGCGATCTCGAGGAATGCGCGGGCCTCGCGCTCGGCTCGCCGACCCGCTTCGGCAACATGGCCGCGTCGCTCAAGTATTTCCTCGACGGCACCACGCCGCAATGGTTGTCGGGTGCGCTGACCGGCAAGCCGGCATGCGTGTTCACGTCGACGGGCAGCCTGCACGGCGGCCAGGAATCGACGTTGCTGTCGATGATGCTGCCGCTGCTTCATCACGGCATGATGATCGTCGGGATCCCGTACACGGAATCCGCACTCAGCACGACGCGTACCGGCGGCACGCCGTACGGCGCCTCTCACGTCGCGCAGCACGACCGCTCGGCCGCCGGCGGGCTGTCGGCAGACGAAAAGGCGCTCGCGGCCGCGCTCGGCGTGCGGCTCGCCCGCGCGGCGGCGGCCCTCTCCAGCGCCCGGGCCGCCGAGGCCGCATGAACGCCCCCGCCCGTCCCGCCGTCACTGCCCGGCCGCGCTACGCGCTGATTGCCGCCGCATGCCTCGTCGCGCTGATCGCGCTGTCGCTCGCGTGGGAGCTGCGGCTCGCGCCGCTGCGCCCGGGCGGCTCCGCGCTGATGCTCAAGGCGATACCGCTCGCGCTCGCGCTGCCCGGCGTCTGGCGGCGTAACATCTATACGATGCAGTGGGCGAGCATGCTGATCCTCGTCTATTTCGCCGAAGGCGTCGTGCGCGGCATGTCCGATCGCGGGCTGTCCGCGACGCTCGGCTGGTGCGAAACCGCGCTCGCCGTCGGTTTCTTCGTGACGGCGCTGGCATACGTCGCGCCGTTCAAGCGCGCGGCGAAAAAGTCGCGCGCCGCGTCCTGAACCTTACGCGACAAGGTGATGATGTCCTCCGAAGCTTTCGTTTCCGCGTGCCGCGATGCGATCGGCGCCGATCATGTGCTGACCGACCCGCACGATACCGAACCGTTCCTGACCGACTGGCGCCGCCGCTACAAGGGTGCCGCGTGCGCGGTGCTGAAACCCGCGAACACGGCCGAGGTCGCCGCCCTCGTCAAGCTGGCCAACGCACACGGCATCGCACTCGTGCCGCAAGGCGGCAACACCGGCCTTGCCGGCGGCGCCACGCCCGACGCGAGCGGCAGCCAGGCCGTGTTGAGCGTCGCGCGCCTGAACCGCGTGCGCGCGCTCGATCCGCACAACAACACGATCACCGTCGAAGCCGGCGTGATTCTCGCCGACGTGCAGGCACGTGCCCGCGAAGGCGGCCGGCTGTTCGCGCTGAGCCTCGCGGCGGAAGGCAGCTGCACGATCGGCGGCAACCTGTCGACCAATGCCGGCGGCACCGCGGTGCTGCGCTACGGGAACGCGCGCGAGCTGTGCCTCGGGCTCGAGGTGGTGACGCCGCAGGGCGAGATCTGGGACGGCCTGCGCGGACTGCGCAAGGACAACACGGGCTACGACCTGCGCGACCTGTTCATCGGCGCGGAAGGCACGCTCGGGATCATCACGGCGGCCGTGATGAAGCTGCATCCGCTGCCGGCCGCGCAGGTCACGGCACTCGCCGCGCTCGAATCGCCGCACGCGGCGCTCGATTTCCTCGCGCTCGCGCAGCGCGCGGCCGGGCCGCTCCTGACCGGCTTCGAGCTGATGTCGGATTTCTGCATGCAGCTGGTCGGCAAGCACTACCCGCAACTGCGCTACCCGTTCGCGCAGACGCACGCGCAAACGGTGCTGCTCGAACTGTCCGACAACGAAAGCGAAGCGCATGCGCGCGCGCTGTTCGAGAAACTGATGGAGGAAGCGTTCGAGGCCGGGCTCGTGGTCGACGCGGTGGTCGCGGAGAATCTCGCGCAATCGCGCGCGTTCTGGGATCTGCGCGAGCACATCCCGCTCGCACAGGCCGACGAGGGGCTCAACATCAAGCACGACATCGCGGTGCCGATTTCGTCGATCGCGCGCTTCATCGACGAAACCGACGCAGCGATCCAGCAGGCCGCGCCGGGCGCGCGGATGGTCACGTTCGGCCATCTCGGCGACGGCAACCTCCACTACAACGTGCAGATGCCCGAAGGCGGCGATCCGAAGGCGTTCCTCGCCGCGTTCCAGGCGCCGATCAACCGGATCGTCTACGACAACGTGCACCGCCACCACGGCACGATCAGCGCGGAGCACGGGATCGGCCAGCTGAAGATCGACGACGCGCAGCGCTACAAGTCCCCGGTCGAAACGACGCTGATGCGCACGCTGAAGACCGCGCTCGACCCGCGCGGCCTGATGAATCCCGGCAAGGTCCTGCGCTGAAGCCGCCCACTCCGGAGCCCCGCCCGTGAAAATCCGCGTCCTGTCCGACCTGCACCTCGAAAGCAACCAGCCCGACGCGATCGCGCATGCCGACGCGGATCTCGTCGTGCTGGCCGGCGACATCCACAATCACGCGGAAGGCCTGCGCTGGGCGGCCGAAACGTTCGATCCCGCGGTACCGGTGATCTACGTGCCAGGTAACCACGAGTACTACGACGGGGAATTCGGCGCGCTGGAGACGGCGATGCGCGACGCGGCGCAGGCGCTCGACAACGTGCATTACCTGAACAACGACGTCTACGTCGATCCCGGGCAGCGGTTCCGCGTGCTCGGCACGACGCTCTGGGCCGATTTTTCGCTGTTCGGTACCGACGAAGCCAGCCTCGCGGGTGCAATCGACGCCGGGCTGCGCGTGATGCTCGATTTCAAGGGCTTGATCCAGGTGACCTGGCCGCATGACGCGGCGCTGCATGCGGCGCCGGGCACGCCGGAACGGGATTTCTCGCCGGCCGACGCGATCGCGCTGCATCGACGCAGCCGCGCATGGCTGGAAACGCAACTCGCGGCGCCGTTCGCGGGCCGGACCATCGTCGTGACCCATCATGCGCCGCACCGGCGCTCGCTGGCGCAGCGCTACGCGGACGATCTTGCATCGGCGGGATTCGTCACGGACATGGCGGAACTCGTGCAGCCGCCGGTGGATCTGTGGCTCCACGGCCACACGCATACGTCATTCGACTATGTGGCGGACGGTGGCACACGCGTGGTATGCAATCCGCGCGGCTACATCCACCGGCGCACCGGCGAACGGGAAAATACCGCGTGCACGTGGGACAAGGTCGTCGAGCTCGGCTGAACGCCGGCCCGCCCGGCCGCATTGCGCGACCTTTTTGCGCGACCTTTTCGCCCCGGAGCGTGACCGCGGATCAGCGGCCGGGGCGGCGCGGCTCGCGCACCCGTACCGGCACCGGCTTCATCTGCGCCTTCGCCTTCATCGCGCGCAGCAGGTCGCGGGTCGCCGCGGCGGCGGCCGCCGCGCCCAGCAGGACTCCAAGGCCGATCATCAGGTGCGTATCCATCGCTACTCCGGGGTTGCGTATCTCGTTAATTCCCACAGTATCAAACTGTCTGACACGCGTTCGTAAAAAAATGTTGCGTGAAGGACAAATCTCGTCAGATCGCGGCCAACCGCGCGGTCATGTCGCACGCGTGTACTGTTCGAGCGCGGCTTCGTCGGCTGCCAGCGTGGCCGGCAACTCGTCGCGCAGGAAATCGACCCAGGTACGGATTTTCGCGTCGAGGTACTGACGCGACGGATACAGCGCGTAGATGTTCATCACGTGCGACCGGTATTCCGGCATCACGCGCACGATGTGCCCGCTGCGCAACCAGCCGAGCGCCGAATAGAGCGGCAGGCCGCCGATCCCCATCCCTTCGCGCACGGCCACGGCGAGCGCCTCGGCGACGTTCACGCGAAACGGCGGCGCCGTGATCGGGACAACTTCGTCGCCGTTCGGCCCCGCCAGTGCCCATTCGTCGAACTGAAAGCCCGGCGCGACCATCCCGAGGCATACGTGCTGCGCGAGATCCGCGGGCCGCTGCGGCACGCCGTTCGCCTCGACGTAGCCGCGCGACGCGCACACCACGCTGTAGCTCTCGCCGAGCCGCTGCGACACGAGCCCCGAATCCGGCAGGTCGCGGCCGACGACGATCGCGACGTCGTAGCCCTCGTCGAGCAGGTCGGGCATCCGCTGCGCGAGCGTCAGCTCGACGTGCACGTCCGGGTAGCGCTCGCGATAACGCGCGATGGCCGGCACCAGGTAGTGCTGGCCGAGGCTCGTGAAGCAATGCACCTTCAGCTTGCCCGACGGGCGCGCGTGCGCGTCGCCCGCCTCGGCTTCGGCCTGGTCGACATACGCGAGGATCTGCTCGCAGCGCTGCAGGTAGCGCTCGCCGGCTTCGGTCAGTGCGATCCGGCGCGTCGTCCGGTTCAGAAGGCGCGTGCGCAGGTGCGCCTCGAGATCCGAGACCGCGCGCGACGCGTAGGCAGTGGTCGAATTCATCTGCTGGGCGGCCGCGGTAAAGCTTCCCGCGTCGACCACGCGGACGAATACCCGCATGTTTTGTAACGTATCCATCCCATTACCCGTTTGAATCCGGACGGATTGTTGCACAGAGGCGAACAAGTATTGTCTCAGGATTCGTAAAAATGACTTGCACCCTTGTCCGTATATTCAGGAATCGCTGAAAAATATAATCGCATCCGACTCATCTATATCCGAAAGGGAGAAAATCGTGCAGTCTCCGGCGACAAAAGGGACGCTCGCACTGGCGGTTCTTGCAGTCTCATTAATAATGGCCGGGTGCGCGAGCATGGGCGACAACAAGCCGCAGTCGGCCAGCATCGAAGCGAACGCGCTCGATGCCGGCGCGGCGATCCGCGCGGCCGACCGTGACGCGGGCTGGCCCGCGGCCGACTGGTGGCGCGCCTACCGCGATCCGCAGCTCGACACGTGGATTGCTGCCGCGCAGGCCGGCAACCCGACGCTCGCGGCCGCCGAGGCCCGCGTGCGCGAAGCGCAGGCGATGGCGCGCGTGGCCCGCTCGGCCGAGTTGCCGCAGATCAACGGCAACCTCTCGCTGATGCGCCAGCACTGGCCGGACAACGTCTATTACGGCCCCGGCCCGCTCGCGAACACCGATACCTGGAACAACACCGGCACGCTCGGCCTGTCCTACCACCTCGACCTGTGGGGCAAGGACAAGAACGCGACCGAGCGCGCGCTCGACACCGCGCACGCGACCGCCGCCGACGCACGCGCGGCGAAGCTCGAACTCGAAGTCAACGTCGTGCGCGCGTACGTCGGCATGTCGATGAACTACGCGCTGCTCGACCTCGCGCACGAAACGTTCGAACGCCAGCGCTCGCTCGCCGATCTCGCGCGCAAGCGGCTGCAGGCTGGCCTCGGCACGCAGCTCGAGGTGAGCCAGGCGGAATCGACGCTGCCCGACTATGAGCGCCAGATCGACAGCTACGAGGAAGCGATCCAGCTCGCGCGGCACCAGCTCGCCGCACTGGCCGGCAAGGGCCCGGGCGCCGGCGATGCGATCCAGCGGCCTCGGCTGTCGCTCGACGCACCGGCCGGCTTGCCGTCGGCGATGCCGGCCGACCTGCTCGGCCGCCGCCCCGACGTCGTCGCGGCACGCTGGACGGTCGACGCGCAGGCGCGCGGCATCGACGTCGCGAAGGCTTCGTTCTACCCGAACATCGATCTGCTCGCGACGGTCGGCGGCTTCGGCGTGACCGCGCCGTTCACCGACTTCCTGCGCGCGATGAACGGCGGCTGGACGGCCGGCCCCGCGCTGTCGCTGCCGATCTTCGAAGGCGGCCGGCTGCGCGCGCAGCTCGGCGCGGCGAATGCCGGCTACGACCAGGCGGTCGAGCAATACAACCAGACGATCGTCGGCGCGCTCAAGGACATCGCCGACCAGGTCGTGCGGATCCGTTCGCTCGATACGCAGAAGAAGGACGCCGCGCGCTCGGTGGCCGCCAACGACCGCAGCTATCAGCTGTCGCGCGAAGGCTTCCGCCGCGGGCTGACCGACTACGTCAACGTGCTGGTCGCGCAGCAGCAATTGTTGCGCGCGCAGGAAACGGCCGCCCGCATCGATGCGGAACGCCTCGCCGCGCACGCTCAGTTGATGGCCGCGCTTGGCGGCGGCGTCGAGACGGGCACGGACGTGCCTCCGTCGGGCAGCCATCCGTCGCATGGCGAATCCGCCGCGGGCGCAGCCGCGCCGGCCGCCGCGTCGGGTGCGAAACCCGTGGCAGCCGCCGCCCGGCCCGCGCAGGTCGCGGCCGCCGGTGCGTCCGGCGTGCCGGCCGCACGGTAACCCGGAGCGACGCCATGTCAGCCTCCTCCCCCCTCTCCCCGACCGCCGGCGGTCCGTTCGCGGCCTGGTATGCCGCGTTCGGCGACTGGGCCCGCACCGACGGCGCCGCGTGGCTCTACCTGTTCAAGGCGCTGCTCGCGGCCTTCATCGCGCTCGGCGTGTCGATGCGGCTCGACCTGCCGGCGCCGAAAACGGCAATGACGACCGTCTTCATCGTGATGCAGCCGCAAAGCGGCGCCGTGCTCGCGAAAAGCTTCTACCGGGTCGCCGGCACGATTTTCGGGCTCATCGCGACGCTCACGTTCGTCGGACTGTTCCCGCAGCAGCCGCAGCTGTTCCTGCTGGCGATCGCCCTGTGGATCGCGCTGTGCACCGCCGGCGCCGCGCGCAACCGCAACTTCCGCAGTTACGGCTTCCTGCTCGCCGGTTATACGACCGCGCTGATCGGCCTGCCTGCGTCGCAACACCCGGATGGCGCATTCATGAGCGCGATGACGCGGGTCTCCGAAGTCATCATCGGGATCGTGTCGGCCGGCGTCGTCAGTGCGCTCGTGTTTCCGCGGTATACGGGCGAGCAGATGCGCACGACGGTGCGCAAGCGCTTCGGCAGCTTCGTCGACTACGTCGCGTCGGCGCTGTCGGGCCAGCTCGACCGCGCGCACATCGAGACCATCCATACGCGCTTCGTCGCCGACGTGGTCGGCTTCGAGGCCGCGCGCAGCATGGCCGTGTTCGAGGATCCGGACACGCGCATGCGCAGCGGCCGCCTCGCGCGGCTGAACAGCGAGTTCATGAGCGCGTCGAGCCGCTTTCACGCGCTGCACCAGCTGATGAACCGGCTGCACGCGGGCGGCGCGCAGGCGGCGATCGACGCGATCGAGCCGTATTTCCGCGAGATCGCGCCGCTGCTCACGCGCGATGGCGAACCCGTGCGCACGTCGATCGACGCCGCGCACTCGGCCGAGCAGCTGCTCGCGTGGCGCGACGCGCTGCCGCGCCGGATCCGCGCGACGCGCGCGGAACTCGAAACGCAGCCCGACTTCCCGCTGCTCGACTTCGATACCGCCGCCGAACTGCTGTACCGCTTCATCACCGACCTGCAGGAATACGCGGCGACCTATGCGTCGCTCGCGACCGCGACGCACGAGCGCGAACGCTGGATCGAACGCTACGAGCCGCGCACCAACAAAACGGCCGCCACGATCGCGGGGATCCGCACCGCGACGGTGATTCTCGCGCTCGGCTGGTTCTGGATCGAGACCGCGTGGCCGAGCGGCGTGATGCTGGTGCTGAACGCCGCGGCGACCTGCGCGCTCGCGTCGTCGGCGCCGCGCCCGACCGCGATGGCCGCGCAGATGGGGATGGGCACGGCGCTGGCCGTTTGCACCGGCTTCCTGCTGACGTTCGGCATCTACCCGCGGATCGACGGCTTCGTCCTGCTGTGCGCGGCGCTCGCGCCGTTGCTCGCGATCGGCATCTACATGACGCTGAAGCCGAAGCTCGCGGGCTACGGCGCGGGCTATCTGATCTTCTTCTGCTTCCTCGCCGGCCCCGACAGCATCACGCACTACGATCCGACGAGCTTCATGAACGACGCGCTCGCGCTCCTGTTGTCGATGCTCGTATCGGCGATCGCGTTCGCCGTGCTGTTCCCGCCGACCGCGCCGTGGCTCAAGAAACGCCTGTTCGCCGACCTGCGTCACCAGGCCGTCGCGGCCTGCCACGCGCGGCTCGCCGGACTGCGCACGCGCTTCGAGAGCGGCGCGCGCGACCTGATGTACCAGGCGCACACGCTGTCGGCCGACCAGCCCGACGTGCAGCGCGACGCGCTGCGCTGGATGTTCGCGGTGCTCGAAACCGGGAATGCGGCCATCGACCTGCGCCACGAGCTGGCAACGCTGCCGTCCGACCCGCGCTACGCGCCGACGACGCCGTGGCGCCGCGCGATCGAGACGATGCGCGCCGCGCTGTCGTCGCTGTTCGCGCGGCCGGACGCCGAACGTTTCGATGCAACGCTCGCCGCGGTGAACGATGCGATCGACGCGACCCGGCAGACGCTCGACGCATTCACGCCGACGCGCGACGAACGCCACCGGCTGCAGCGCATCCTGAGCCATCTGCATTTCGTGCGCACGGCACTGCTCGATCCCGAATCGCCGCTCGCCGCGCTCAACCGCAACCGCCCCGTGCGTCCCCAACCAGGAGCCTCGTCATGATGCCGCGTGAAATCGCGATTCTCGATGCCTACATGCCCACGGTGGTGCTGATGTTCGTCCTCGGCGCGCTCGCGACCTGGGCCGTCGACCGCCTGCTCGCCTATACGGGCCTCTACCGTCTCGTCTGGCACCCGTCGCTGTTCCGGGCCTGCCTCCTCGTCTGCATTTGCGGCGGACTGAGTCTTGCCGTTTACCGTTGATTCCGAACCATCATGATTCTCAGAAAACTCTTCGGCTTCGTCGCGACCGCCGTCATCCTTCTCGTCGCGATCCTGATCGGGCGCTCGCTGTGGGTGCACTACATGGACGATCCGTGGACGCGCGACGGGCGCGTGCGCGCCGAGATCGTCAACGTCGCGCCGGACGTGTCGGGCGCGATCGTCGAACTGCCCGTGCATGACAACCAGCTCGTGAAAAAGGGCGACCTGATCATGCAGATCGACCCTTCGCACTACCAGATCGCGGTCGAGCAGGCGCAGGCGGCCGTCGCCGCCCGCCGCGCGGAACTGCAGATGCGCCGCGACGATGCGGCGCGCCGCGCGGATCTCGATGCGCTCGTCGTGTCGAAGGAAAACCGCGAGAACGCCGCGCACAGTGCGTCGAGCGCCGATGCGCAGTACCAGCAGGCGATCGCCGCGCTCGATGCCGCGAAGCTCAACCTCGAGCGCACGCGCGTCGTCGCGCCGGTCGACGGCTACATCACGAACCTGCAGACGTTCAAGGGCAACTATGCAGTGGCCGGCCAGGCGAAGCTCGCGATCGTCGACAGCCACTCGTTCTGGGTCTACGGCTACTTCGAGGAAACCAAGCTGCCGCGCGTGAAGATCGGCGCGCCGGCCGAAATGCGGCTGATGAGCGGCGGCGTGATGAAGGGCCACGTCGAAAGCATCTCGCGCGGCATCTACGATCGCGACAACCCGCAAAGCCGCGACCTCGTCGCGGACGTGAACCCGACCTTCAACTGGGTGCGCCTCGCGCAGCGCGTGCCGGTGCGCATCAGGATCGACGAAGTGCCGGCCGACGTGGTGCTGTCGGCGGGTACGACCTGCACGGTCATCATCGATCCGGACAAGCAGAAGAAGTCGTAACGTCTGAACGGTCGGCAGCGCTCAGGCCGCGATACGAAAGCGCCCGACCAGCGACTTCAATGCCTGCGCCTGCTCGTCGAGCGCATTCGCCGCGGCGGCCGCCTGCTCGACGAGCGCCGCGTTCTGCTGGGTGCCGGCGTCCATCTGCGTGACCGCGCGGCCGATCTCGTCGATGCCCGCGCTCTGCTCGTCCGATGCGGCGGAAATTTCACCGATGATGTCGGTCACGCGCTTGACCGCCCGAACGACGTCGTCCATCGTGCGGCCCGCATCGTGCGCGAGCGCCGCACCGTTCGCGACTCGCTCGACCGATGCGCCGATCAGCGCGCGGATCTCCTTCGCCGCGGTCGCCGCGCGCTGCGCGAGCAGGCGGACTTCACCCGCGACCACTGAGAAGCCACGCCCCTGCTCGCCCGCGCGGGCGGCCTCGACCGCCGCGTTCAACGCGAGAATGTTGGTCTGGAACGCGATCCCCTCGATCGTGCCGATGATCTCGCGGATGTTCTTCGCGCTGTCGTCGATCTCGCTCATCGTCGCGACGACGCGCCCGACGACTTCCCCGCCCGTCTCCGCAACGGCCGAAGCATTGGCCGCGAGCGCGCTCGCCTGCCGCGCGTTCTCGGCGTTCTGCCGTACGGTCGACGTGAGCTGCTCCATGCTGGCCGCGGTGCGCTCGAGCGCGACGGCCTGCTGCTCGGTGCGCCTGGACAGATCGAGATTGCCGGTGGAAATCTCGCCCGACGCGGCCGCGATCGCCTCGGCGCTGACGGCAATCTCGCCGACGGTCGCCGCGAGCCCCGTCTGCATCTCGGCCAGCGCACGCACCATGCTGTCGCGGTCGTGCCGGCCCAGCGTAATTGGTCGCGTCAGGTCGCCGCGCGCGATGTCCGCGGCAATCGCCTTCGCATGCGCGGGCTCACCCCCGAGCTGCGACGCGAGACGGCGCACGACGCGCTCCGCGATGACGATCGCGAGCACGATCAGCGCAACCGTCATCGCCGCGATCATCGCGAACGACGACGAGAAAATGGTGGCGGACGCATCGAGAGTCGCCTTCGACTTCGCGCCGCGTGTCTTCACGAGTTCGGCGACCAGTTTTTCGAGCTTGCCGGTTTCGACCAGCAGCGACACGTCCTGCGTGCCGACCTGCCAGCTCATCTGCGACAGGTCGAGCGGCTGTGCCCGCACGAGCGCGACGAAATCGCGCAGATGCGCGCTCCACGCGCCGACCGCCGTCGAGAATGCGCGCAGCCGCGCCGAATCGTCGACGTCGGCCGGATCCGCGTAGCGCTGCAGCGTGCCGAGCGCCTGGCCGATCGACGCGAGCCCCGCGCCCACCTCGGCGCCCAGCTCGTCGCGTTCCTTCGCGGTGGTCGCGGTCAGCAGCATCTTCTGGGCACGGCTCGCGCGCAGCACTTCGGCCCGAACCTCCTCGGCCGCGCGGCTCGCGACGTGACCCTGCTCGTAGACGGACGCGATCGACGCATTCAGCCGGCTGATCTGCCAGAGCGAAAACATGCCGATCGCCAGCGTGCCGGCGAGCAGGATCGCGAATGCGGCGCGCAACGTCGCCTTGACGGTCCACGGCCGGCGCTCGCGACGCGCCGCCCGCGGGCGCCGGGCGGCGCGACCGGCGGCGACGTCGGGGGCGGCGGCGACCGCACCGGGCTGTGGACGCAAAGATGCTGCTTTCATCGATATATC
>NZ_ASSI01000103.1:0-19381 GCF_000466765.1 Burkholderia sp. AU4i
GGGCGAGCGCGTCGAGCCAGCCGCGCGCCTCGGGCCAGTCGCCGAGCCCGCTGTCTGCATTGATGTGGCCACGCGGGCCGATATCGTGGAAGGCGCTGCCCCATGCGTTCGCGCAACGGCGCGCGAACGCGGACGAGCCGTACGGATCGTCGCTGCTGGCGACGACGCAGGTCGGAAACGGCAGCCGTTCGAGCGGCACGGGCCCGAAGCCGTGCGCATCGGCCGGAAACGCGGGGCCGCCCGGGTCGGGCAACGCGACGAGCAGCGCGCCGCGCACCTTCGCGAGCGCGGCCGGGCGCGCATAGCGGGTCGCCCACCACGCGGTGGTGAGCGTGCCGAGACTGTGGCCGGCGATCAGCACCGGCCCGCGAGCGGCTTCGATCGCGCGATCGAGCGCGAGACACCAGCCGTTGCGGAACGCACGGTCCCAGTCGGGCATCGCGACGCGCGAGAAACGTGCATCGGCACGCTCCCAGCGGCTCTGCCAGTGAAGCGGGCCCGAATTGGCGTAACCCGGCAGGACGAGAACGGGGAATGAGCTCATGGAAGGTGCGTCGACGGGTGAAATCGTTATATGGCGTCGACGCAGTGTCGCACACCCGTTCCTCCCTGATGCTGCCTGTCTGAAACCGGAAGGATGTGCATGGGGCCGGGACGCGTGCGGGACGGCGTCGCGACCGGACGACGAGCCGCGTGGCACGCGGCTCGCGTCATGTCATCGATCAGCGCACGTTCGCGCCGACGATACCGCCCGCCGCGGCGCCGGCGACCGTGCCGAGCGGGCCGCCCGTCACCAGGTAGCCGAGCGCGCCGCCCGCGGCCGCGCCGATGCCGGCATTGCGCTGCGTATGCGTCATGGCGCACGCGCCGAGTTGCGACAGGGCCGCGACGATCACGGCGGTACGAACGATAAACGTGGTCTTCTTCATCATGATTGTTGGTGTCCTCTCGCCGCGCGGTCATGCGAGCGGCGGCATTGAATCGGTGAAGCCATCATAGGCAACGCCAAACGGGCCGGGCAATCCGATTTACGTCGTGTTACAGCCGACACAATATCGAGATAATCCGTCGAAACCCGCGCCTGCCGCGCCGCCAGCCGCGCGGGACGGACCCCGGTCAGGTAGAATCACGGGATTAAACCGGCGCGACGCGCCGACACAACCTGACGCCATCCGCATGAGCACCGAACGCAACGACGCCCCCGCGGCTTCCAATTTCATCCGCAACATCATCGACGACGACAACCGCACCGGCAAATGGGGCGGCCGCGTCGAAACACGCTTCCCGCCCGAGCCGAACGGCTACCTGCACATCGGCCATGCCAAGAGCATCTGCCTGAACTTCAGCGTCGCACGCGACTACGGCGGCGTGTGCCACCTGCGCTTCGACGATACGAACCCGGAAAAGGAAAGCGTCGAGTACGTCGACTCGATCGTCGACGCGGTGCGCTGGCTCGGCTTCGACTGGCGCAAGGACGCGGTCGATCACCAGTACTTCGCGAGCGACTACTACGACAAGCTGTACGAATTCGCCGAGCTGCTGATCCAGCGCGGCAAGGCATACGTCGACAGCCAGAGCGCGGAAGAAATGCGCGCGAACCGCGGCTCGCTGACCGAAGGCGGCAAGCCGTCGCCGTTCCGCGACCGCACGCCGGAAGAAAACCTCGACCTGTTCCGCCGCATGAAGGCTGGCGAGTTCAAGGAAGGCGAGCACGTGCTGCGCGCGAAGATCGACATGGCTTCGCCGAACATGAACATGCGCGACCCGGTGATCTACCGGATCCGCTACGCGCATCACTACCGCACCGGCGACGCGTGGTGCGTGTACCCGATGTACGACTACACGCACTGCATCTCGGATGCGCTCGAAGGCATCACGCATTCGCTGTGCACGCTCGAATTCGAGGATCACCGCCCGCTGTACGACTGGGTGCTGAACGAACTCGCGGAAGCCGGCATGTTCACGCGCCCGCTGCCGCAACAGATCGAATTCTCGCGACTGAACCTCACGTACGCGATCACCAGCAAGCGCAAGCTGCTGCAACTCGTCACCGAAGGCCACGTCGACGGCTGGGACGACCCGCGGATGCCGACGATCGTCGGCGTGCGCCGCCGCGGCTTCACGCCGGAGAGCATTCACCTGTTCTGCGAGCGGATCGGCGTGACGAAGATCGATTCGTGGATCGACATGAGCGTCTTCGAAGGCGCGCTGCGCGACGACCTCGACGACAAGGCTGCGCGCACGGTCGCCGTGCTTGATCCGCTGAAGCTCGTGATCGACAACTACCCGGAAGACCTCGAGGAAGCGTGCACGGCGCCCGTGCATCCGCACCATCCGGATCGCGGCGTGCGCACGTTCCCGATCTCGCGCGAGCTGTGGATCGAGCGCGAGGATTTCGTCGAGAACCCGCCGAAGGGCTATTTCCGCCTGTTCCCAGGCAACAAGGTGCGCCTGCGCTACGGCTACGTGATCGAGTGCACGGGCTTCGACAAGGACGCCGACGGCAACGTGACGGCCGTGCACTGCAACTACTTCCCGGACAGCAAGTCGGGCACCGAAGGCGCGAACAACTACAAGGTCAAGGGCAACATCCACTGGGTCAGCGCGAAGCATGCGCAGCCGGCCGAAGTGCGAATCTACGACCGCCTGTTCAAGGAGCCGCATCCGGACGCGGGCGGCGCGAACTTCCTCGAGGCGCTGAATCCCGATTCGAAGAAGATCGTCCAGGCGTACGTCGAGCCGGGCAACAGCGACATCGCGCCGGAAACGCGCGTGCAGTTCGAGCGTCACGGCTACTTCGTGGCCGATCGTGTCGATTCGAAGCCGGGCAAGCCCGTGTTCAACCGGATCGTCGGGCTGCGCGACAGCTGGGGCAAGCCGGCCTGACGGATCGGACAGGCGCGGCGCCGGTCGCCCGCGCCTGTGCGTTCGTCATGCGCGGCAACGGCTGCGCCGATGCGCAGCCCGACTGCCCGCTCGCCGGGGCGGCCTGCCCCGAATGCCACGTCAGGAACCATCGCCATGCCCTATTCGCTGCAGGCCATCGTCGCCAGATCCGGCGCATTTGCGTCCGCGCCGCTGCCGCGGGGGCTGCGCGTCGTCCGCCTCCGCGGCGACATCGACATGATCCCGCTCGACACCGCGTTCCGGAACGCTCACGCGATCCCGTTCTGCCCGTTGACCGACGGAGACGACACGGTGCTGCCGCCGGCACTTCTGTCGCTATGTGAACAGTTGAGCGCGCACGCTGCACTGGCCTATGTCGAAGCCGAATTCTTTGGCGGCAGCGGTACCCAGGCGCATGCGCGCTTCGCGGATGGCCGCGCAAGCGGCCCGCTCATCGTGTCGGACCATGCGATCAACGAAGCGCTTCGCCATCTCGGCGTCGCCAAGGGCGACGCGTTCGACGAGTTCGAAGCAATCGGCCTCGACCAGCATCGCGACACCGATCGATGGCTGGCCTGACTCACCGGCCGCGCATCGGACGAACCATGAAAAAACCGGCTTGCGCCGGTTTTTTTATTGCATGCCGGGGTTACGCGCCCGTCAACCGCCGATGCAGATCCACCAGCGACAGCTTCGTGCGAAACAGCCGCGCGAGGCTGCGGCTCGCATACGCGTCGATGTCGGCCGGCACGGTCCAGCGATACGCATCCATCTCGGGAATCATCGAGCCGTCTCGACGGCTCGGAAACAGCGACGTGCACGTGCACTGCCCCGGATCGATCTCGCCTTCGGCCACCTGCACCGCGAACAGGTGCAGATCCTTGTCGTGCCGGTACGCAAAGCGGCCGAGATCGAGCAACCGGGCCGGCGCCAGCGCGATGCCGGTTTCCTCGAGCAGTTCGCGCAGCGCCGCGTCGGCCGGCGATTCACCCGGCTCGCCCTGCCCCTTCGGGATGTCCCAGTGCGTGGTGTCCGTCGCGTGCGCGAGGAACACGCGGCCGGTCGCATCGAGGATCACGACGCCGCACGACACCGTGCGCGGCGCGTCGCCCCGCTTCATCACACGCGTGCTCAGCGCTTCTGCAACTGCCACTTGCCCGCGTCGGTCTTGCAATAGACGGGCTTGAGCGTCATCGTCTGGCCCTTCGCGGTGATTTCGGTGGCGATTTCGCGGCAGGTCTTGCCGTCCGTCTCGGTCGTGGTCGGCGTGAGCTTCGCATCGATCTGCGTGCCGCGGCCGCTGCTCTGCCACGTCGTGGCCTCGCCGTCCTTGCCTTCATCGCGCGCTTGCACAACCGCCTTCGTGAGCGACGCACGGTCGGCCTTGCTGAAATAGCTGATCGGCGTGTCGTTCAGGAAGTTCAGGTTGTTCTGCGCATGGGCGGGCAGCATCGCGGCTGCGCACGCGGCGCCGGCCAGCACGCGCGTGACGACGGAAAGGGATGCACGCATCGACATGTTGTTCTCCTTGGATGTTCGATCAAACGGCGCAACGCGCATGCCGGCAAACCGGGGGCCGGCCCTCCGGCACGCACACTGCGCCTGTCAGCGAGCGAGGATAGCATGCGTGCCGCCCGCACCGCCTTCTAGTGGCCGGCCGGCGCGGCCGTTTGCCGATATCCGTCAGTCAGCGTGCCGAGGAAGGCGATCACGTCCTTGATCTCGGCCGCGTTCAGCGCCGGCTGCTCGCCGCGCTTGCGGTCGAACGGCGCTTCGCGGTTGATGTTCGGCCAGTAGCGTTTCGGCAGATCGTCGTAGATCTGCACCTTGCCGTGCACGACCGGATAGAACTTCTCCGGATGAATGTCGCGCTCGACGTAGAAGCGCATCACGTCCTCGAGCGTGTGATACACGCCGTTGTGGAAGAACGTCTTGCGCAGCGCGACGTTGCGCAGCGACGGCGTGCGGAACAGCCCGCAGAATTCGTCGCGGCCCTTCAGGTCGGTGCGCTCGGGCCCGCACGCGCCGAGGTCGTGGAAGCGCGGGTCGCGATTGACCGGCAGCGCGCGATTGCGCGGCACCGCGATCGCGATCAGCCCGAAATCGCTGAACTGCGGCGGCGTGCCGTCGAGCGCACGCTGGCTGATGTGGCAGCTCGCGCAGTTGCCCTTCTTTTCGTCGTTGAACAATTGCAGCCCGCGCATTTCGGCCGGTGTGAGCTGCGCATGGCCCGCGAGATACGCGTCGTACTTGCTCGTGTACGGCGAGAACAGCTCGGGCGTCTGTTCGAAGGTTTCGAGCGCGCGCAGCACGGCCTTGAACGTGGCCGCATCGTCGTCGAGCACCTTCACGCCGAACACCGCGCGGAACTCCTGCGCGTACGGCGCGGCCTTCACGGCCTGCGCGACCTTCGCCGGCGAGCTGTTCATCTCGAACGGCGACGTGAGCGGAATGCGCGCCTGCTCGGCGCCCGTATCGACGCGGCCATCCCACGTGAGGCCGCCCGTCGGGCCGGCATCGACGCTCTCGTCGCCTTCATCGTCGGAATCGTGGAAGTGCTCGGTGAACTGCGGCACGCCCTGCAGGTACTTGAGCGACGGCACCGCACGAAAGCCCGGATGCTTCATGTCGTCGCCGCCTAACTGCACGTCCAGCGCATTGGGCGGCCCGAATGCGTGATCGGGGCTGTGACACGACGCGCACGCGAGCTTGCCGGAACCTGACAGCGTAGGGTCGAAGAAAAGTTGCTTGCCGAGGGCCGTCATCCGGCGCACGCCTTCGTAAACTTGTGCGCGCGTCTGCGGCTGGTTCGTCGCGACCACGGCGCCGCTCGCGGCAACCGTTGCGGACGCAACCGGGTGCGCACCGTCCGGCGCGCCCGACGCACTCGCGGCCTGCGCGGACGGCGTACCGGCACCGGGCTGTCCGTCACAGCCGGCAACGGTGACGAGCGTGGCGGCCAGCGCGAATGCGCCGGCGAGATGCAGCCACGAATGCGCGAATGCGCCGGCTGTCGGTTGGCGAGGCTTCATCGATTCGTCGGAAAGTAGGTTCAGGAGCGGCCGGAGTTTATGTCAGCCGCATGACCGTTACATGACGACTCACCGACAGCCAATCGAAAGGACGCCTACACCCGCCTGTCAAATCGCACCCTCAAAATGCGTGCAGCCGGACATGCCACGGTCACCTCGCGAACCGGCGGTACACGAATGCGCCGGTTCCCCACGCGACAAGAGAGAGATAGAGAGTACAACGGATGAAAAACCACGCCTGGATTCGCTTTACACCGATCGCCGTTGCCGCGGCCGCCGCCCTCACCGCCTGCGGCGGCGACGACGTGCAGCAGCAGGGCCTGTCGACGGTCAAGAACGTCGTCGTGATCTACGCGGAAAACCGCAGCTTCGACAACCTGTACGGCAACTTCCCTGGCGCGAACGGCCTGCAGAACGTGACCGCGGCCAGCGCACAGCAGAAGGACCGCAACGGCCAGCCGCTCGCGACGCTGCCGAAGGCCTGGGGCGGCCTGACCGCGAAGGGCGTGACGCCGGCCGTGACCGAGGCGATGACGGCCAACCTGCCGAACGCGCCGTTCGCGATCGACGACCCGAACGGCTTCAACACGCCGATGAGCGTGACGACGCGCGACCTGTATCACCGCTTCTACGAGAACCAGATGCAGATCAACGGCGGCAAGAACGACATGTTCGCCGCATGGGCCGACTCGGGCGGCCTCGTGATGGGCCACTACACGCCCGACGCGACGAAGCTGCCGCTGTGGAAGATCGCGCAGCAGTTCACGCTGGCCGACAACTTCTTCATGGGTGCGTTCGGCGGTTCGTTCCTGAACCACCAGTACCTGATCTGCGCGTGCGCGCCGTTCTACGCGAACGCGGACAAGAGCCCGGCCGCCGGTTCGATCTCGGCCGTCGCCGCCGACGGCAAGTCGCTGCAGCTCGCGAGCAACTCGCCCGCTTCCGCGCTCGACGGCGCGCCGAAGTTCGTGAACTCGGGCAACCTGACGCCCGACTTCTACGCGATCAACACGATGCAGCCGCCGTACCAGCCGAGCGGCAACAAGGCGGCTTCGGGCGGCGATCCGAACCTCGCCGACCCGTCGGCCGCGACGACGCTGCCGCCGCAGTCGCAACAGAACATCGGCGACCTGCTGACCAACGCGGGCGTGTCGTGGGCGTGGTACAGCGGTGCGTGGAACCAGGCACTGCAGGCCGCGCAAAGCGGCACGGCGAACGTGATCTACGGCCCGAACATGACGGCGCCGAACTTCCAGCCGCACCACCAGCCGTTCAACTACTACGCGAACCAGGCACCGGGCAGCACGAGCCGCGCGCAGCACTTGCTCGACGGCGGCACCGACGGCAGCGAGTTCATCAAGGCGATCGACGCGGGCACGCTGCCGCAGGTCGCGTTCTACAAGCCGCAGGGCAACCTGAACGAACACCCGGGTTACACGGACGTCGCGAGCGGCGACCAGCACATCGCGAACGTGCTCGCGCACCTGCAGGCGAGCCCGCAGTGGAAGAACATGGTCGTGGTCGTCACGTACGACGAAAACGGCGGCTTCTGGGATCACGTGTCGCCGCCGAAGGGCGACCGCTGGGGCCCGGGCACGCGCATTCCGGCGCTGATCGTGTCGCCGTTCTCGAAGAAGGGTTTCGTCGACCACACGCAGTACGACACCGCGTCGATCCTGCGCTTCATCACGCGCCGCTTCTCGCTGCCGCGCCTCGCCGGCCTGCAACAGCGCGACGACGCGCTGAAGGCCAACGGTGGGCAGCCGATGGGCGACCTGACGAACGCGCTGCAACTGTCGCCGAACCTGTAACGGCATCGCGACAGGCGGGCCGGTGTCATCGCCGGCCCGAACGCACGAAGGGCGGCCTCCCGGCCGCCCTTTTTTCATTGGAACGCGCGCGTCACCCGCCGTACTTCAGCGCGACCCCGACAGGGTCCGCGTTGTGCCCGCCTGCCTCGACACGGCCGTCGTGCGGATGCCGGTCGCCCGACGCCGCATCGACCTGCTGCGCAATGCGCGGCCCGATCACGCATGCTCCCGCGCGGCGGTGCCGGCCGACATCCCCGCGCAGGCCGCCAGTCCCGCAAGCACGACGGCCGGAGCCAGCAGCGCCCAGAACCCGAGATGGCGAAAGCCCAGCGCGCCGGCCGTCGCGCCGAGCGCGAACGCGACGATCGCCGGCCACATCTTCGCGAAGCGCGCGCGTGCCGCCGTGCGCACGCTGTCGGGCGTGCCGGCGGACAGCAGGTCGACGACGTCGAGAATCGCCTGCGTGACGTTGCCGGTCATCACCGTGTTCGGCACGCCGGCGCGCGCGATCACGCGCGGATGCGCGTTCTGGATGCCCATCGCGAACGTGCCGACGATGCCGGCCAGCAGCACCGGCAGGCTGTCGGATTGCGTGACGGGCGACGCCCACACGCCGGCCGCGCAGAAGCCGAGCAGCAGCACGGCCTGGACCGCATGCAGCGCCCGCGTGCCCTGCCACGCGGACCGCCCGGAAAACGCGCGTGCGATCAGGCTGCTCGCGACGACACCGCACACGAACGCGGGAAACACGCTCAGCTTCAGCAGGATGCCCTGGCCGAACCCGGCGGCCCCCGCGCCGATCAGCACGAAGTTGCCGGTCACGTGCGCGGTGAACAGCCCAAACAGCGCGACGAAGCTCAGCGTGTCGACGAAGCCGGCCACCGCGGCAAGAATCGTATCCTCGTGCTTCATCGCGCCGCCCCCGCGTGGATCTCGGCGACATAACCGCCGGGGAACCGGACCAGCGCCGCGTCGCGCCCGTCCGCCATGTACGGCGGCACGAGCACGTCGACGCCGGCCGCCCTGGCTTTCTCCAGCGTTGCGGCCAGGTCCGGCACCTCGTAGCCCGTCGTCTCGTGCCCGTACGGATAAGGCAGGTGGCCGTCCGTCACGAGCACCGTCATCTTGCCGAAGCCCGACGTGATGCGAATGCGGCGATAGGTGTCGTCCGGGCGGCCGATCTCGACGCCGGGCGCCTTCAGATCGTCGGACACCACCTTGCCGTTCGAGAACTTGACGAAGTCGTGCACGAACTTGCGCACGCTCTGCGGCGACACGTACACGCGGTTCTCCGGCACCGTCTGCAGCGGATCGTACTTCGGCGCCTGCGTGTGCCAGTAGAGCTGCATCTTCACGCCGCCCGTCCACGCGATCACCGCATCGCGGCCGATCGGATCGGGGAACGTGTCGACGATCACTTCCGCGCCATGCTCGCGCGCCACCTTCATCGCCGCGTCCATGTCGGTGACGAGATAACCCGTGCGCTCCGCGCCGAACGGCCAGGGAGTCGGCGTCTTGAAGCCGAACACCGAGATCGTGCCGGCCGGCGTGAACACGAGCTGCGACATCGTCTGGCTCGGTGTCGGCGTGACCTGGAACACGCCCTGCTTCGACTTGCTGCCGCCGAACGTCGCGACGAAGCTGTCGGTGAAGCGATCGAAATCCTCCGGCGCCACGTACACGTGCGTCGTGTCGTATTGCGGCCCGACGGCGAGCGTCGGCGTGGCCGCCGGCAGGACGGGCGGCTTCGCGTACACGGCCGGCGCCGCGACGAGGCCGGCGGCGATCGCCAGCGCGAGCAAGGCGGAACGAATCGTTTTCATGACTGGATGTCCTTGTTGTTGATCGTCATCGAGTGGCACGGCCGTTGCCGGCCGGATACTTCGCATCGGCGAGCCGCGTCGCGAACACGCATGCCGCGATCAGCCCGAGATGCTCGAAGAAGCTGTCGAGCGCCATGAAATGCGCAGCGCCCGTCCGGTTCCGGAAGTCGTGCGCCACCGCCATCGCGACGAGCGTCGGCATGCCGGGGCCGCCGTCGCCGCGCCACGTCGATCGTCGGCAGGCGCTTCCCGGCGAACGGGTGCTCAGTGAAACCGCCGGCCACGCGCGCCCATTGCGGCGCACGCGTGATCGCCACCTGCCGCTCGAGCATGCCCATTGCAAGCGCGAGCGACGGGTTCGCGCGGTCGAGGGTCCTGGACCTTCCGTTGTGAAGGATCAGATCCGGTCGAGTGGCGGGTGCGTTCATCAATGTGCCTTCGATCCAGTCAGAAACCGAGCCAGTGACGGACCGGTGCGACGGCCGCGACGCCGGCCAGCATGCCGGCCAGCCCGACCAGGGCAATCAGCGGCGGTGCGGGCGAACGCACCTTGACCACGCTGTACATGACGCCGACCAGCATGCCGGCACCCAATGAAACGACATACGATTCCATACGCTCCTCACGACTGGATTAGAATGACCCCGCATTTCCGCCCGTACGGGCGCCATGCGCTCGCGGCGCGATCCGCTGCCGCCCCACCCGCTTCGCTTGCCTGCCACGCCTTCCAGCCATGCAACACCTTCCCGATCTCGAAGCCTGGGCCATCTTCGCGCGCGTCGCCGAGACCGGTTCGTTCGCCAAGGCCGCCGACCTGCTCGGCGTATCGCAACCGACCGTGTCGAAAGCGATCGCCCGCCTCGAAAAACGCCTCGGCGCGATGCTGTTGTACCGCACGTCGCGCAAGCTGTCGCTCACGCCGACCGGCGAGCTGCTGCGCGATCGCGCGATCCGGCTGCTCGCCGATGCCGAACTGATCGAAGGCGAAGCCTCCGCGCATGCGCTCGAACCGCACGGCCTCTTGCGCGTGAACGCGCCGATGTCCTACGGCCTGTGCAATCTCGCGCCGCTGTTGCCCGCGTTTCTCGAACGCTATCCGCGCGTCGACGTCGATCTCGTGCTGACCGACCACTTCGTCGACATCGTGTCCGGCGGCTTCGACGTCGCGATCCGGATTGCCGAACTGAACGATTCGTCGCTGCGTGCGCGCCGCCTGTGCGCGGTGCGCCGGCCGCTCGTCGCGTCGCCCGCGTATCTCGACCGGCACGGCCGGCCGACTCATCCGAGCGAACTCGACCAGCACGTATGCCTGACCTACACGAACATCCCGACGCCCGAATTCTGGCGCTTCCGCCACAAGACGTCGGGCGAGGAATTCGGCGTGCCGGTGCGCGGCCGCATTCGCGCGAACAACGCCGACGTGCTCCGCCCCGCGCTGATCGCCGGCCAGGGCCTTGCGCTGCAGCCGTCGTTCCTGGTGTGGGACGAGTTGCAAAGCGGCGCGCTCGAGGAAGTGATGCATGACTGGAAAATTCCCGATATCAACGTCAACCTCGTCACGCCGCCCGGCATGCTGCGCGCCGCGCGCGTGACGGCGTTGCTCGACTTTCTCGTCGAACACCTGTCGCACGCGCCATGGGCGCTGCCGCCCGTCTGACCGGGCGGCAACACGCGGCCGGTTACTTCGCCGGCACGGCCGGAATCGACTCGTGCGGCGTCGCGGTGCGCTGGGCGGCCTTGTGGACCATCGTGTATGCGTAGTCGACGCCCAT
The DNA here is from genome assembly GCF_000466765.1 of Burkholderia sp. AU4i. Taxonomy (NCBI): domain Bacteria; kingdom Pseudomonadati; phylum Pseudomonadota; class Betaproteobacteria; order Burkholderiales; family Burkholderiaceae; genus Burkholderia; species Burkholderia sp. AU4i. Next base: position 11,325 of record NZ_ASSI01000103.1, read on the forward strand.
CCCGTACGCGCCCGAGTGCTCCTTCGCGATCGCCATCACCGCGTCGTAGGTGTCGCGGCGCGCCCAGTCGCGCTGCCATTCGAGCGCGACCTGCTGCCAGGTGACCGGCACGACGCCGGCCTGGATCATCCGCTGCATCGCGTAGTCGTGCGCGTCCTTCGACGTGCCGCCCGACGCATCGGCCACCATGTAGATCTCGTAGCCGCCTTCGAGCATTGCGCAGAGCGCGAACGTCGTGTTGCAGACCTCCGTCCACAGGCCGGACACGACCACCTTCTTGCGGCCGTTCGCGGCCAGCGCGTCGCGCACCTTCTGGTCGTCCCACGAGTTCATCGACGTGCGCTCGAGCGTCTTCTGGTTCGGAAACACGTCGAGCAGTTCAGGGTAGGTGTAACCCGAGAAGCTGTCGCTTTCGACCGTCGTGATCGTGGTGGGAATGTTGAACGCCTTCGCGGCCTTGGCAAGCCCGACGACGTTGTTCTTCAGCGTCTGGCGATCGATCGACTGCACACCGAACGCCATCTGCGGCTGCTGGTCGATGAAGATGATCTGGCTATTGTGGGGAGTAAGGACTTCAAGCTTGGCGTTGCTCATGGCGCGAATCATCCTTTGGTCTGGAAACGTTCAAGGCTTGCCTCGACCGGGATGGCGGAGGAGCCGGCTGTGCGTCGCCCCGGAGCGGCGTGTTCCGGTTGCAGCCATTTAATCGGAAAAGTCGCGGCCCGAACATCCAAGAAATGGAATCGATCGAATTCCGAAAGAGAGGGGCTCCGAAGGCTGTCCGCCCTTTTTTTCCGCACGTAAAACCGATACGCTTCCAGCACATTGAAGGCGCCGCCTTCGCGCCCGACCAGCCTGTCACGAGAGGTTTTCATCATGAAACCGTATTTTCTGTCGCTGTTCGCCGGCATCCTCGCCGGTGTCATCTACGGCGCGCTCGGCGTGAATTCGCCGGCGCCGCCGATCATCGCGCTCCTCGGCCTGCTCGGCATGCTGGCCGGCGAGCAGATCCTCCCGCTCGCGCGCCGGATGCTGTCCGGCTACCGGCTCAATACCGCATGGCACGACGCACAATGCGGCCAGCACATGTTCGGTACGCTGCCGGGCGGCGCCGCCAACGACCGCAAGCCGTCGTGACGCCAGGCTCATGACCAACGTCGAACTGTTTCATTACCTGCTGCTGTTGATCTGCGGCGCGGGCGCGCTCACATGGCTCGCCGAACGCATCTCGATTCCGCCGGCCGTCGTGCTGCTGCTCGGCGGCTGCGTGGTCGCGGTCGCCGGCAAGCGTGTACCCGACATGGACCCGGCGCTGCTGCTCGCGGCCGTGCTGCCGCCGCTGCTGATGTCGAGCGGGTTCTACACCGCGTGGAAGGAATTCCGGCAGGAGCTCGCATCGATCGCGTCGCTCGCGCTCGGCGCGGTGGTCTTCACCACCGTCGCGGTCGCGCTCGCCGTGCATGCCGTGAACCCGGCACTGCCGTGGGCCGCCTGCTTCACGCTCGGTGCGATCGTGTCGCCGCCCGACGCGGTCGCCGCGAAGGCGATCCTGCAGCGCCACCCGCTCCCCGCGCGGCTCGTCGCGGTGCTCGAAGGCGAGAGCCTCGTCAACGATGCGTCGGGCCTGCTGCTGTACCAGATGGCCGTGTCGGCCGCGCTGGCGGTATCGATCACGGCCGCCAGCGCCACCGGCCTGTTCTTCTCGCTGACGCTGATCGGCATCGCGGTCGGCCTCGCGTGCGGCCATGCGATGTGCTGGGTGCTGCCGCGCCTGCGCGACCCGATGCTCGGCATCGTCGTGACCTTCGCGATGGCGTGGGGCAGCTACGGGATCGCGGAAGCCGTCGACGGCTCAGGCGTGCTGTCGGTGGTGACCTGCGGCCTCGTGCTCGGCGTGCGCCAGCATCGCGTGTTCGACGCCGACATGCGGATCAAGGCGAAGGCGACCTGGGAAGCGATCGTGTTCGTGCTCGACGCGCTCGTGTTCATCCTGATCGGCCTCGCGCTGCACGCGATCCTCGCACGCGTGAACCACGAAGGCGCGGTGCTGATGGCCGGCCTGCGCGTCGCGCTGCCCGCCACCGCCGCCGCGATCGGCGCGCGCGTCGTATGGGTGTTCGTCGCGATGTGGCTGCCGGGCCGCCTGCGCGCGCCGCGCGCGGGCCACGCGCCGTGGTCGTGGCGCGAAGCCGTCGTGCTCGGCTGGTCGGGCATGCGCGGTGTCGTGAGCCTCGCGGCCGCGATCGCACTGCCGGCCACCTTCCCCGGCCGCGACCTGATCCTGTTCAGCACGTTCCTGCTGATCATCGCGACGCTCGTCGTGCAGGGCGGCACGCTCGCGCCGCTGATCCGCGTACTGAAGCTGCGCCCGGCCGCACGGCACACGATGTCCGAGCACGCGGTGCGCGCGCATACGTTCGGCGCGGCGCTCGCCGAACTCGACGCGCTCGAACAGCGCGGGTCGAGCCTCGAACGCCCTTCGCTCGACCGCCTGCTCGCCGAATACCGGAACCGCGTGACCTTCAACGAACGCGCGTTTCGTCATGGCACCGAACCGGCCAACGTGCGGGCGCGCATGCTGCGCGTCGAACTCGACCTCGTCGGCGTGTCGCGCCGCGCGCTGCTCGACCTGCATCGCGACGGCAAGGTCGACGACACGGTCCTGCACCGGATCGAATCGGAACTCGATTTCGAGGAACTGCGCCTGCAGCGCCTGCTCGAACCCTGAAGCCCGGCCAAGCCGCCGCCTCCCCCTTTCTCCTTATGGAACTGCAATGAGCGAACTGTCCGTCGAAGCAAGCATCGGCGCCGTCGATTACCTCGTCCACTTCACCGACGGCGTCCACCAGTGGCGCGCCGACGAGCCCACGCCGCTCGGCGGCGGCGACACCGCGCCGACGCCCGTCGCGCTGCTGCTGTCGAGCCTCGGCGCATGCACCGCGATCACGCTGAAGATGTATGCGCAACGCAAGGGCTGGCCGCTCGCCGAAGTGCACGTGAAGCTCGCGCACGAATCGGGCAGCGCGGGCAGCACGATCGTGCGCCGCATCACGCTCGACGGCGACCTGTCCGGCGAACAGCGCGAACGCCTGCTGCAGATCGCGAACGCCTGCCCGGTGCACAAGATCCTCTCGCATCCGATCACCATCGACACGGCGATCGCCTGACGCGCCCCGCATCGACCACGAGAATCCCCACCATGTCCGCCTCGATCAAGACCCTGCTCACGCCGCGCGAAAGCGACATCGGCAACCTCGTCGTGCGCCGCGTGCTGCCCGCGCGCGCCGCACGCCTCGTCGGCCCGTTCATCTTCTTCGACGAGATGGGGCCGGCCGTGCTGCCGGCCGGCCGCGGCATCGACGTGCTGCCGCATCCGCACATCGGCCTGGCGACCGTCACCTACCTGTTCGACGGCTCGCTGATGCATCACGACAGCCTCGGCTTCCGGCAGAAGATCGTGCCGGGCGACGTGAACTGGATGACGGCCGGCCGCGGCATCGTGCATTCGGAGCGCTCGCCCGACGAAGACCGGCCGCGCGAGCAGCCGGTGCACGGGATCCAGACCTGGGTCGCGCTGCCGGTCGAGCATGAAGACACCGCGCCCGCGTTCGTCCATCATCCGGCCGACACGCTGCCGTCGTTCACGCGTGACGGCACGACCGTGCGCGTGATCGCGGGTACCGCGTTCGGGCTCGCGTCGCCGGTCGCCGTGTTCTCGCCGACGCTCTATGCGTATGCGGAATTCGCGGCAGGCGGCACGCTCGCGCTCGATGCCGAACATGAGGAACGCGGCGTGTACCTGGTCGACGGCGACCTCGCCATCGACGGCACGCCGCTCGCCCCCGCGACGATGGCCGTGCTCGAACCCGGCGCGACCGTGGCACTCGCCAGCGCAAGCGGCGCACGCGTGATGCTGCTCGGCGGTGCGCACCTGCCGGGCGAGCGGTTCATCGAATGGAATTTCGTGTCGAGCGCGCGCGCGAAGATCGACGCGGCCCGCGCCGCGTGGGCCGATCAGACCTTCGGCAAGGTGCCGGGCGAAGAAAACGAATGGACGCGCCAGCCGGAACGCAAGGCGTAATAGACGCAATAGGCACGACAGGCAGGATCGCCCGCAGGCATCCGACGGCCGGCACGCATGCCGGCCGTCGTCCCGTCCGTGTTACGCCGACGGTTTCAATCCCATCAGCTTCGCCAGTGTCGGCCAGCGGTCGAGCGACTCGATGAACGCACGGCGCGCCTGCTCGTCGACATAACGCCCGGGATCGAGCGCGGGCAGATGCCGTGCGAGGCCGAGCACGTCGTTCGGTTGCGACAGGCGATCGTCGTCGCCGTCACCGTGCAGCATTACTGTTCGTCGATCCATACGCCATCCGGAGTCTTCACCGAGTAACCCTCGGCCGTCTGCATCGTCACCGTGCCCTCGTTCTCGCCGACCATCCGCGTGCGCGGCAGGTCGGCCGCGTATTGCGCGAGCGTCGTGCCCGGCTTGAACGGGCTGTTCGACACGAGGTTCGACAGCAGTTGCGCGAGCGCGAGGAAGCTGGTCGGCTGGTCGATCACCGTCGTCGCGCCGTGATTGCCGGCAAAGCCGACGAGCCGCACGCCCACCGGCCCGTGCACGATGCGCGGCGTCGGGATCTCGCGCAGCCCCGCGACCTGGTACTTGTCGCCGCGCAGCGCGGCGCCGTGCTCGGGCACGAACACGATCACCGCACGGCGGCCCGATTGCGCGATCAGGTCGGCGAGGCGGTCGAAGTCGTCCATCATCTTCGTCACGCGCTGCGGATACGAGTCGATGCTCGTCAGCGAACTGCCGACGATCCGGTTGCCGTCGTGCAGGCTGATCGTGTTGTAGTACAGCGCGACCGGGCCTTGCACCGACGCGCGCTGCGCGTACCAGTTCGCGAGCGTCGTGTAGTCGTCCTTGATCGCCGAGCCGTCGAACGCGTGCATCGCAACGGGCGCGGCCGCGTTCGAGATCATCGGCGCGTCGGCCACGCCGATGTTGTCGTGGATCACCTGCAGGAAGTTGTCGAAGTGGCCGTCGTGGTTCAGCAGCGACTGCACCGAATAACCGGCGCTCGCCAGTTGCGAGAACAGGTGGCACTGCTGCGGTGCGGGTTTGTACAGGTCGGCGTGCGCTTCCTGCCCGCAGCTCGCGCGCAGCACGCGGATCGCCGCCGGGCCGCTGTAGCTCGCGGCCGTGCTGAAGTTCGAGAACAGGTAGTCGAAATGGCTCAGCATCGGATGGTTGCGCGCCTTCGCGGCATCGAGGTCGTCCCACGACAGCGAGCAGATGTGCAGCACGATCACGTCGAACTGGGCGGCCGGATCGCTGCCGAGGTGGCCGAACGCGACCTGTCGCTGCGACTCCTGCGTGCGGAACGTCGCGAGCGCGGCGTTGTGGTCCTCGGGCTGGCCGGCGAGCGTCGTGCCTGCCGCGTTCGCCTGCTGCGGAAGCGGTGCGACGACGCGCGCCATCAGCCCGCTGCCGGCCTGCCACAGCGGCATCACGACCAGCACGGCCAGCACGAAGGTCGCGACGCGCAGCCAGCGGTTGACGATGAAGTAGACGATCAGCACACCGGCCACCGTCAGCACCAGCACGGGCGGCAGCAGGCGCGGCAGCAGCTCCATCCAGTAGTCGAGGCGGAACGTGCTGACTTCCTGCGCGGCCTCGGCGAGACGGGCAAGCGGCGGCGCATGCAGCTCGCGCGCGAGTAGCGGCACGGCGATCGCGATCGCGACGACCTGCCGGACGATGCGCCATGCACGCCGCCGGATCGGCGCGCTCATCGCGAGCGCCACCGCGAACGCGAGGTTCGCGAGCCAGAACGGCTGCAGGTGCCCGGTCGCGAACAGCGCGAACTTCAGGATGAAATACAGATTCCAGAACGTCATCTAACCCACTCCATGATGAGCGCCGCGTCAGTCGCGCGCCCGATCGAGTTTCGGCGCCAGCATGGCCTGCAGGCCGCGCGCCGCACCCTTCCACATCCGTACATAACCATCCAGGCCGATGCGCAGCACTTCCTTCAACCCGCCGAGCGGCGTGTCGACGCGCTGGCCTTCGTGCCAGTCGAGCCACGCGTCCGCGCGCCCGAACGTGCATTGCACGAGCTGGCGCTCCTGTTCGAGCGTCAGTTCCTCGAAGCTCACGCCGATATGGGTCGGCGTCACGCGGGTCACGCGCACCGGGAACGGGAACGGCCGGTCGCCGCGCGTCACGCACACCGTCAGCGTGTCGCCGACGGCGACCGGGAGCCCCGGCACCGCTTCGAGGCCGAGGCCGCCGGTCGAGTAGTCGCTCGTGAAGCATGCGGCCGTCGAGCCGTCGGCGAGCAGCAGCGTGGCCGGCACGCGCATCGCGATCCGGTGCGTGACGCGCACCTGCCTGGTCTCGCGCGCGACGGCCAGCGCGGCGCCGAGCATCGCGAGGTTGTACACGGTCCAGCCGAGCGTGATCAGGATCGTCGACGCCTCGTCGCCCTGGTCGGCCACGAGCCGCCAGATGCCGGCGAGGATCGCGAGCACGTTCAGCCCGAACAGCACGAGATACGGCTTCGACGTCGACCAGTCGACGTAACCTTCGTCGATCTTGCCGCCCTTGTCGGTCACGTTGAACTTGCCGTGCTTCGGGCTGAAGAACGCAACGGTGGTCGGCAGCGCGATGTACCACGCGAGCACCGACTCGTAGACCTCGGCCCAGAACGAATGGCGGTAGCGCCCTTGCATCCGCGAGTTCGCGACGTTCGCGAGCACGAGGTACGGGATCACGTAACTCGCGAGCGCGAGCGACGACGCGTTGATGAAGTACAGGTGGAAGAACAGGTACGCGAGCGGGATCGTCAGGAACACGAGCCGCGGAATCCCGTAGAAGAAATGCAGCATCGCGTTGCCGTAGCAGATCCGCTGGATCAGGCCGAGCCCGCGCCCGAGGAACGGGTTGTCGATGCGGAAGATCTGCGCCATCCCGCGCGCCCAGCGCGTGCGCTGCTTCACGTGACCCGCGAGGCTTTCGGTCGCGAGGCCGGCCGCCTGCACGGTCGGCAGGTACGCCGACGTATAGCCGCGCCGGTGCAGCTTGAGCGCCGTGTGCGCATCCTCGGTCACGGTCTCGACCGCGACGCCGCCCACCTCTTCCAGCGCGCTGCGCTTGAGCACCGCGCACGAGCCGCAGAAGAACGTCGCGTTCCACAGGTCGTTGCCCGACTGCACCAGGCCGTAGAACAGGTTGCCCTCGTTCGGGATCTCGCGGAACGTGCCGAGGTTGCGCTCGAACGGATCGGGCGAGAAGAAATGGTGCGGCGTCTGCACCAGCGCGCACTTCGGGTCGCGCAGGAACACGCCCATCGTCGTCTGCAGGAACGAGCGCGTCGGCACGTGATCGCAGTCGAAGATCGCGATGTATTCGCCGTGCGTCTTCGGCATCGCGCGGTTGATGTTGCCGGCCTTCGCGTGGCGGTTGTCGTCGCGCGTCAGGTAGTCGATGCCGGCCTCGGCCGCGAACGCCGCGAACTCGGGGCGCCGGCCGTCGTCGAGCAGGTACACGCGCAGCTTCGCGCTCGGCCAGTCGATGCTCTGCGCGGCGAATACCGTCGGCTTCACGACCGACAGCGGCTCGTTGTAGGTCGGGATGTAGATGTCGACGGTCGGCCAGGTGTCGGGATCGTCGGGCAGCGGCACGATCGGCCGGTCGAGCGGCCAGGCCGTCTGCACGAAGCCGAGCAGCAGGATCATCCACGTATAGGCTTCCGCGCCGTACAGCAGGTAACCCGCGACGGCCTCGACGGGGCCGCGGAAATCGAGCGTCTGCGTGGTGCGCCACCACACGTAGCGCACCGTCGCGAGCAGCGCGAGCGACGCGAGCGCGAGCGTCGGCAGATGGCCCGGCAGGCGGCGCAGCGTGAGCGCCAGCACCGCGACGATCGCGAAGAACGCGAACTGGGCGCCGGGCATCAGCGGCGACATGCCGGCCGCGGCCCACAGCAGTGCGCCGGCCACCAGCAGCAGCGGCGCGAGCCAGCGGCGCCGGCCGACGCCGTTCGCGCGCG
>NZ_ASSI01000104.1:0-57936 GCF_000466765.1 Burkholderia sp. AU4i
CGGCGCCGTGCCGAAATATCGCGCCGCGCTTCGGGCCGGCGACACGCGCCGGCCGGGGAGACTTCAGCGGCCCGACGTGGTGGTCGTCGCGCCCGGCTCCTGGATGCCGAAGCAGCCGCGATAGGTCGCGTAGAACGAGCAGTACAGCATCGTGACGATGACGATCGTCAGCGGCATCATGATCGTCAGCGCATAGGCGCCGGCGCCGAGCGCCTGCAGCAGCAGCGACAGCGCGAGCGACGTGCCGAGCGCGACGCCGAACCACAGCGCGCCGTACACGACGAACGCGCCGCGATTGCGCCAGCAACTGACGACGCTGAAGAACAGCGCCTTGGCGGGCGGCACGTCGTGCCACGCGACCAGCACCGGCGCGAACCAGAACAGCATCGCGACCGGCAGGTAGAGCAGCGTCGCGAACATCAGCGCGCCGAACGTGCCTTGCGCGGCGAGCGTTTCCGGCGTCGCGCTCGCTTCGTCGGCCGCGCCCATCATCACGTGGAACAGCGCGCCGCCGTCCACGAACGACGAGGCGGCGAACACGAGCACCATCGACGCGACGTAGATCACGCCGAGCACGAGCAGCCGCTGGGTCGCGACGGTGCCGTACGAGCGGAAGCCGTCGACGAGGATCGTCGGCATCACGGTCTTGCCGGCCACCGTGTCGCGGCATGCGGCCATGAAGCCGACCGCGATGCCGGGAATGAACACCAGCGGCAGCGCGGAGCCGATCACGGGCACCTGCGATACCAGCGTGATCGCCAGCAGGTACGTGAAGAACAGCGTGATGAACGCGAGCGGGTTCCGGCGGAACAGCCAGATGCCTTGGCGGAACCAGACATAGCCCGTTTTCGCGGGCACTTCGATCAGTTGCATGCGGTTTGGATCTCGGGAAGCGCGGGCGTATGCGCGATACGCTCGCGCAGGATGCGTTCGAAATGGCCGGGGTCGTGCGGCTTGAGCATCTCGGCCGCGCGCGGCAGGTAGAAGTCGTACAGGCGCGACACCCAGAAGCGGTACGCACCCGCGCGCAGCATGTCGCTCCAGTGGCGGCGCTCCTCGGCCGTGAATGGCCGCACGGTCTGGTACGCGCGTAGCAGCGCATCGGCGCGCGCGACGTCGAGCACGCCGGTCGCGAGGTCGACGCACCAGTCGTTGACCGTGACCGCGACGTCGAACAGCCACTTGTCGCAGCCCGCGAAATAGAAGTCGAAGAAGCCGCCGAGCCGCACGTCGTGGCCGGTGCCGGGCGCCGCGTGCGCGAACAGCACGTTGTCGCGGAACAGGTCGCAATGGCACGGTCCGGCGGGCAGCGCCGCGTAATCGTCCGACGCGAAGAAGCCGGCCTGGTGCGCGAGTTCGCTTTCCAGCAGCGCGCGCTGCGCGTCGGTGACGAACGGCGAGATCGCGGGCACGTTCTCCTGCCACCACGGCAGGCTGCGCAGGTTCGGCTGGTTGCGCGGATAGTCGCGGCCGGCCAGGTGCATGCGCGCGAGCATCTGCCCGACCTCGATACAGTGTGCGACCCCCGGCGCGAGTTCCGCCGAGCCGTCGAGCTTCGTGACGATCGCGGCCGGCTTGCCGTGCAGCTCGCCGAACAGCGCGCCGTCGTCACGCGGGATCGGATCCGGCACCGGTACGCCGTGGCCGGCCAGATGGCGCATCAGGTCGAGGTAGAACGGCAGTTGCTGCGCCGTCAGCTTTTCGAAGATCGTGAGGACGTACTCGCCGCGCGTCGTCGTCAGGAAGAAATTGCTGTTTTCGATACCGGACGGAATGCCTCGGAACGCAAGCACGTCGCCCAGTTCGTAGTGGCGCATCCATTGCGCGAGATCGGAGTCGGAAACAGCTGTGAAAACGGCCATGCGGGATGCGTCAGGTCAGGGTGTCGGCACGCGGGCGGCGTGCGTCGCGACAGCAGGTGAAGGAAGGCGGCGCGCGGCGTTCGGTGCGGCGCGCCACGGAATCAGTAGCGCAGGTTCAGCGACGGCAGGCGCGTGATCGGGATGCCCGCGTCGTGCGGCTTCGGCGACGTATCGGGCGTCGAGCTCATCTGGTAGCGCGTGCCGAAGTTCGACTTCACGTCGATCTCGACCGGCTTGCCGCGATCGCGGTACTCGGTGACTTCGGTGCCGTTCTTGCTCTTTTCGTGGAAGCTCGGCGTGCGGCGGATGTCGGCGAAGTCGACTTTCGACGTGACTTCGGCGCCCGGCCGGTTGATCTTGCGGAGATCGGGCAGGCCGGCGGCCTCGTTGGCCTCGGCCCGTGCCTGCGCGTCGGCGTCAGGCGTGCCGCCGGCGGCGTAAGCGGCGCTGGCGGCGGCAAACGCGGCGGCAGCGACGACGAGAATGAGCGGCTTCATGATGAGTCTCCAGTGAACCCGCCGATTTTAGCAAATACTGCGCACCATCCGGCCCTCGCGTGCGTGGGGGCAGCCACAAGGGCGACCGGGTTCCGTGGTAATGTCGCCGGATCAGACGAGGTGATGAAAATGAAGAACGATTTGAGCCGCCGGCACCGTGTGCTGACGCCCGAGAGCCCGTCGGTCGAGGCTTTCGACGATCCGGTCGCCGCCGTCGCGCGGCTGTCCGCCATTTACGACACGAACACGGGTTTCCTGCGTGACGCATTCGCGCGCTATCGCCGCCACGAACCGATCACCGAGCACGTGCGCGCGTGCTACCCGTTCGTGCGGATCCGCACCGATGTCAACACGCACGTCGATTCGCGCCGCTCGTACGGTTTTGTCGCGGGCCCCGGCGTGTTCGAGACGACGGTCACGCGCCCCGACCTCTTCGCGAACTACTATCGCGAGCAACTGCGCCTGCTGGCGAAGAACCACCATGTGAAGATCGAGATCGGCGTGTCGTCGCAGCCGATTCCGATCCATTTCGCGTTTCCCGAAGGCATCCATCTCGAGGGCGAGCTCGACCGCGACCGCCTGCTCGCGATGCGCGACATCTTCGATACGCCCGACCTGTCGTATCTCGACGATCGCATCGTCAACGGCACGTTCGAGCCGGCGCCGGGCGAGCCGCATCCGCTCGCGCTGTTCACGGCCGCACGCGTCGACTTCTCGCTGCACCGGTTGCGCCACTACACGGCGACGTCGCCCACGCATTTCCAGAACTACGTGCTCTACACGAACTACCAGTTCTACATCGACGAGTTCGTGAAGCTGGGCCGCACGGTGATGACGGAGAGCGACGATCCCGAGGTGCGCGCGTATCGCAGCCAGTACAGCTCGTTCGTCGAGCCGGGCGACGTCGTGACCTACAACGCGAACCTCGGCAGCGAGCCGGCCGAGGGTGCCGCGCCGCCGCGCCTGCCGCAGATGCCCGCGTATCACCTGAAGCGCGCGGACGGCAGCGGGATCACGATGGTCAACATCGGCGTCGGCCCGTCGAACGCGAAGACGATCACCGATCACATCGCGGTGCTGCGTCCGCACGCATGGGTGATGCTCGGTCACTGCGCGGGGCTGCGCAATACGCAGCGTCTCGGCGACTACGTGCTCGCACACGGTTACGTGCGCGAGGATCACGTGCTGGACGCCGACCTGCCGCTGTGGGTGCCGATTCCGGCGCTCGCCGAAGTGCAGCTCGCGCTCGAGCGCGGGGTGGCCGACGTCACGCAGCTCGATGGCGTCGAACTGAAGCGCGTGATGCGCACGGGCACCGTCGCGAGCGTCGACAACCGCAACTGGGAGCTGCGCGATCATCGCGAACCCGTGCAGCGCCTGTCGCAGAGCCGCGCGATCGCGCTCGACATGGAAAGCGCGACGATCGCCGCGAACGGTTTCCGCTTCCGCGTGCCGTACGGCACGCTGCTCTGCGTGTCGGACAAGCCGCTGCACGGCGAGCTCAAGTTGCCGGGCATGGCCGACACGTTCTATCGCGGGCAGGTCGACCAGCATCTGCAGATCGGCGTGAAGGCGATGGAGATCCTGCGCACGAACGGGCTCGACAAGCTGCATAGCCGGAAGCTGCGGAGCTTTGCGGAAGTGGCGTTTCAGTAATGTGAACGGCGGCCCCGGGTGCGGTATGCGTCGCGATATCAGGCGCAGTCGCGAACCGGGGCATACCGGGCTTCAGGCGGCAGGTGTGCACTTGTACCTCTCCGTCTGGCCGTGCGTAGCCACTCGCGGTGGCCGCGTCGCCGCCTTAGTACTGGAACGCGATCATTTTCTGCAATTTGGAAGTTGTCCTATTGGTTGCCCTTGTCATCGAGAATATGCTCTCCTGCGTGGCGTTATTCGACGCCCGTACGAAGGAACGGCGAACAGTCGATCCGATCGATTCCTATCGAATTGAAAGAGGGCATACCTGATGAAAATCAATTTCTTGCTGGCTTCCCTGATGCTCACCACATCTCTGTCGGCAATGGCCAGAACCGCGGTGATCGGTCCGTCCAATCCCTGTGCGCCCGTCGCGGTAATCGGCCCGTCCAACCCCTGCAAACCCGTCGCGGTGATTGGCCCCGGCCCTGTCAAAAAGTGTCCGTGCTATTGACCGAATAAGTGATTAAACGGGTGCGCTCGCCCTTGGGCGCATCTCGTCCGTGTATTGCTTTCCCGTGCCGTCCGGCACGCTGCCGTGCGTGTCGGACAAGCAACTGCGCGCCGGCGTCAGCGTACGGCTTTAGCGGCCGGTTCGAGCGATCCACTCCGAGCCGTTTCCAACATCGAATCTCGCACCGCATCGATAACCCGACCCGCGTCCGCCTGTCGCTTGATCGCCAGCCGCCATTCCCCGAGCGCCCGCAGTTCGGCGCCGCCGAAATATTCCATGATGTCCGGCAGGCGGCGCACGACGCCGCGGCTGCCCCAGCAGCCGTCGTCGATTTCCGTTGGAAAGACCCACACGCGCGTCGCGACGGCATCGACCGGCAGGCCCTCCGCGCGCGCGACGGCAGCGGTCACGTCTGCGATCAGCCCGGCACGCGCGGCATCCGTGTACTGACCTTCGGGCACGGTCGGCACGATCCGGTAGATCGGCGCAGGCGCGACAGCCCCGGCGCGATACACGGCTGCCGGCCGATGGACGAAGATCCAGGTCACGTCCCGCGTGCGCGGATCGTCGGGATCGAGTCCCTCGTGACGGATCAGCGTTCCGGTCAGTTCTTCCATCAGTTGGGCTTCGGCCTGCGGTGCGAGCGCACCTTCGGGAATGTAGACGTCGATCATCGGCATGATGGTGTCCTGGTTCGGTGAGGATGGCGTCGCTCCGATGCCGGGCGACGTGAATCCAGTGTACGAACCGCGTGCCGGCACGCGGAGTGGCGAAACTGCCATTCGACGATGCCATTTCCGACACCGCACCCGACGACGGTTGCGCGCGCTTATCGCGTGAAGCGACGGCGATACTCGCCGGGGGAGATGCCGGTCTCGCGCTTGAACAGTTGCCGGAAGCCGCTGATGTCCGCATAGCCGACGCGCTCGCAGACGGTGTCGATCGCGAGCGTCGTTTCCGCGAGCAGCCGTTTCGCGACTTCGATCCTGAGCGTCTGCAGATACCTGAGCGGCGGCGCGCCCACGGCGTCCCTGAAACGGCGATGGAGCGTGCGTTCGCTCATCGCGACGTGATCGCTCAGCCGGGCGAGGCTGAACGGCTCGCGCAGGTGCTTTTCCATCCAGCGTTGGGCGCGTGCAATGGCCGCATCGGCGTGCCCGTCATGCCCCATCCGGCCGAGATCGATGAATGAATCCTGCGACACGCGGTTCACGTCGATCAGCATGACCTTGGCGACGGCCGCGGCGAGGCGCGCGTTCGCGAGTTTGTCGACGACCCGCAACGCGAGATTCTGATACGACGTGATGGCGCCGCCGCACAATATGCCGTCCTGTTCGGTCAGGACGTCCGACGCGCGCAATGCCACGTCCGGATAGCGTACGCGGAAGCTCGATGCTTTCGACCAGTGCGTCGTGGCGACGCGGCCGTCGAGCAGCCCGGCTTCCGCGAGCAGGAACGCGCCCGTGCAGTACGTCGCGATCAGTGTGCCGCGCGCATGTTGCCGGCGCAGCGCGTCGAACAGCGGCGCGAGTGACGCGGGCCGGGCGAGCAGCCGCTCGAGATCGGCGACGAACGGAGCGGTGAGCCAGATCGCATCGGCGGTGCCGTGACCGTCGATCGTGCCGTCGACCGCGGCGGCCTGGCCGGAAGCCGTGCGCACCGGCTTGCCGTCGATCGATTCGATGCGCCAGCGAAACGGGGCCTGCGGCCGGCCGTTACGTAATGACGGGGCGAGATGATTGGCTGCCGTGAAGATGTCGGTCGGCGCGGCGATGCCAGACGCAAGGGCATGGTCGACAGCCCAGATCCGGATGAGTGGCATGGGTGGCGGGAATGGCCATGGACAGGGTCGATCCTACCATCGGTGCCACGCGGTCATGGAGGCGGTTGCAGGCGCGCGATGCGCCGGCTCGCAGCGTGCGCGGCAGTCGGGCTTTCCGCTCGCATCGTCGGTAGGGGGCAGGGATGGCACGGAACGCGCCGCTGAAAGCGACAAGGCCGCCCGGCGCTGAAGCGCACGGGCGGCCTTGCCGGTCAGGCGAGTGCGTTGTCGCTCAGCACTCGCCCTTCTTCGCGTGCCCCGGCGGGCAGTGATAGCCGCGGCGATCCGGGCCGTGTTCGCGGTCGCGATAACGCTGGTGATCTTCCCATTCGCGGCGTTCCCAGTAGCGGTGGCCGTCCCAGTAGCGGTCGCCGTGCCAGCCGACGATGACCGCGGGTGCCGGGGCGACCACGACGGGCGCGGGCGCGACGACGACCGGTGCGGGCGTGCCGATGTTGACGTCGACGTTGACGGCGTGGGCGAGGCCGGACAGCGAAAGGCCGAGGCCGGCGAAGGCAAGGGCGATCAGGGAGCGTTGCATGTTCTTTTCCGTGATGTCGTTGTAAAAGGCCGGCGCGACGCGATGGAAGCGAGGGGGGATCGTTCCACCGGGGGAAACGCCGCACCGACACATGCAGTGTGCTGGTGCGCGACGGAAAACGCGAGGCGGGTTTGTTACGGCGGATTGGCGGCCGGCAGGGGCAGGGTACAGGCGCCGGGTCGCGTCATTTGACAATGGCGGCCCGCGTTTGCGGATGATTGCGCGCGTCGCACGGCACCGGCCTCGCGAATTTGACATTCGACGGCGAACGGCGCGCCAGGCGCGATTAATGGCACGTTACAAAGTGACACGCGGCAGGTGGTGGGATCGCCAAGCCTGCCGCGCGGAAAGCGGGATGCCGGCCCTCGGGCCGGCGGTCTTCATCGACCGGTTACAGGTAGAACATCCGGTCTTCTTCGGGGCGCGGCGGATGGCCATCGTCGTCCGAACCTTCGTCCTCGCCGCTGTCCTCGTAGAACGCGAGCACGGCGTCGAGCACCTGGTCGGGATCGTCGATCACCTGCATCAGGTTCATGTCTTCCGGGTTGATGAGGCCCATCGGGATCAACTGGTCGCGGAACCACTGCAGCAGCCCCTTCCAGAACTCGCTGCCGACGAGGATGATCGGCACGAGGCGCGACTTCTTCGTCTGGATCAGCGTGAGCACTTCCGACAGCTCGTCGAGCGTGCCGAAGCCGCCCGGCATCACGATCACCGCATCCGAATTCTTCACGAACGTGACCTTGCGCGTGAAGAAGTGGCGGAAGCGCAGCGAGATGTCCTGGTAGTGGTTGCCGGCCTGTTCGTGCGGCAGCTCGATGTTCAGGCCGACCGACGGCGCCTTGCCGGCGTGCGCGCCCTTGTTCGCGGCTTCCATGATGCCGGGGCCGCCGCCGGAGATCACGGCGAAGCCTGCATCGGACAGCTTGCGCGCGATCTGCGCGGCCAGCTTGTAGTGCGGCGTGTCGGGTTTGAGGCGGGCAGAACCGTAGATGCTGACGGCCGGGCGGATCTCCGACAGGTACTCGGTCGCCTCGATAAACTCTGCCATAATCGTGAACATCTGCCACGATGCGCGGGCCTTCTTGGCCGTCGCGCGCTCTTGATCTGCGAGCGAACGCAGACTCGGAATCACTTTTCTCTTGTTCATAATGCCTGAAGAACGAAATCTGGAAGGTAAGACCCTGCTATTGGTTGACGGTTCGAGCTATCTGTATCGGGCTTACCATGCGATGCCTGATTTGCGTGGCCCTGGCGGGGAGCCGACCGGAGCGCTCTACGGAATCATCAACATGCTGCGCCGTATGCGCAAGGAAGTCAGTGCAGAGTATAGCGCTTGCGTGTTCGATGCAAAGGGCAAGACGTTCCGTGACGACCTTTATGCCGACTATAAGGCAAACCGTCCGTCGATGCCGCCCGATCTTGCGTTGCAGGTCGAGCCGATCCACGGCGCCGTGCGTGCGCTCGGCTGGCCGCTGCTGATGGTCGAAGGCGTCGAGGCCGACGACGTGATCGGCACGCTCGCGCGCGAAGCCGAGCGGCACGGGATGAACGTGATCGTGTCGACGGGCGACAAGGATCTCGCACAGCTCGTGACCGACCGCGTCACGCTCGTCAACACGATGACCAACGAGACGCTCGATCGCGACGGCGTGATCGCGAAGTTCGGCGTACCGCCCGAGCGCATCATCGATTACCTCGCGCTGATCGGCGACACCGTCGACAATGTGCCGGGCGTCGAGAAGTGCGGGCCGAAGACAGCCGTGAAATGGCTGGCCCAATACGACAGCCTCGACGGCGTGATCGAGCATGCGGGCGACATCAAGGGCGTGGTCGGCGACAACCTGCGTCGCGCGCTCGACTTCCTGCCGCTCGGCCGCAAGCTCGTGACCGTCGAGACGGCCTGCGATCTCGCGCCGCACCTCGAATCGATCGAAGCGTCGTTGAAGACGGACGGCGAAGCCCGCGACCTGATGCGCGACATCTTCGCGCGCTACGGCTTCAAGATCTGGCTGCGCGAAGTCGACAGCGCGCCGCCCGAAGGCGGCGGCGCCGATGCGCCGGAAGGCGAGCCTGCACCGGTGGTGGCGGCCGACATCGTGCGCGAATACGACACGATCCAGACCTGGGAGCAGTTCGACGCGTGGTTCGCGAAGATCGATGCGGCCGCATTGACCGCGTTCGACACCGAGACGACTGCGCTCGACCCGATGCTCGCGCGGCTCGTCGGCCTGTCGTTTTCGGTCGAGCCGGGCAAGGCCGCGTACCTGCCGGTCGCACACCGCGGCCCCGACATGCCCGAGCAACTGCCGATCGACGAGGTGCTTGCGCGCCTGAAGCCGTGGCTCGAATCGGCCGATCGCAAGAAGGTCGGCCAGCACCTGAAATACGACGCGCAGGTGCTCGCGAACTACGACATCGAACTGAACGGCATCGAGCACGACACGCTGCTCGAATCGTACGTCGTCGAATCGCACCGCACGCACGACATGGACAGCCTCGCGCTGCGCCATCTGGGCGTCAAGACGATCAAGTACGAAGACGTGGCCGGCAAGGGCGCGAAGCAGATCGGTTTCGACGAAGTGGCGCTTGCGGAGGCCGCCGCATACGCGGCCGAAGATGCGGACATCACGCTGCAGCTGCATCACGTGCTGTATCCGCAGGTTGCACGCGAACCGGGCCTCGAGCGCGTGTATCGCGAGATCGAAATGCCCGTGTCGCTCGTGCTGCGCAAGATGGAACGCACGGGCGTGCTGATCGACGATGCGCGCCTGCAGGCGCAGAGCACCGAAATCGCGACGCGCCTGATCGAGCTCGAAGCGCAGGCGTACGAACTGGCCGGCGGCGAATTCAATCTCGGCTCGCCGAAGCAGATCGGGCAGATCTTCTTCGAGAAGCTGCAGCTGCCGGTCGTGAAAAAGACGCCGAGCGGCGCGCCGTCGACCGACGAGGAAGTGCTGCAGAAACTGGCCGAGGACTACCCGTTGCCGAAGCTGTTGCTCGAGCATCGCGGGCTGTCGAAGCTGAAGTCGACCTATACCGACAAGCTGCCGCGCATGGTGAATCCTTCGACGGGCCGCGTGCATACGAACTACGCGCAGGCCGTCGCGGTCACGGGCCGTCTCGCGTCGAACGACCCCAATCTTCAGAACATTCCGGTGCGCACGGCCGAGGGCCGGCGGATCCGCGAGGCGTTCATCGCGTCGCCCGGCCACCGGATCGTGTCGGCCGATTATTCGCAGATCGAACTGCGGATCATGGCGCATATCTCGGGCGATGCGTCGCTGCTGCGCGCGTTCTCGCAGGGCGAGGACATTCACCGCGCGACGGCCGCCGAGGTGTTCGGCGTGACGCCGCTGGAAGTCAATTCCGACCAGCGCCGGATCGCGAAGGTGATCAACTTCGGGCTCATCTACGGGATGAGCGCGTTCGGCCTCGCGTCGAACCTCGGCATTACGCGCGATGCGGCGAAGCTCTATATTGACCGCTATTTCGCCCGTTATCCGGGCGTCGCGCAGTACATGGAAGACACGCGCTCGGCGGCGAAGGAGAAGGGCTACGTCGAAACCGTTTTCGGTCGCCGCCTGTGGCTGCCCGAGATCAACGGCGGCAACGGCCCGCGCCGCCAGGCAGCCGAGCGCGCGGCAATCAACGCGCCGATGCAGGGCACGGCGGCCGACCTGATCAAGCTGTCGATGATCGCGGTGGACGACTGGCTCACGCGCGACAAGCTCGCGTCGCGGATGATCATGCAGGTGCACGATGAACTGGTGCTCGAGGTGCCCGACGAGGAACTGTCGCTGGTGCGCGAGAAACTGCCGGAAATGATGTGCGGCGTCGCGAAGCTCAAGGTGCCGCTCGTCGCCGAAGTGGGGGCCGGCGCGAACTGGGAAGAGGCACACTGACGCACCGCCACGCGGTTCCCGATTCCTGCGGCATATTGTTGCAGGGATGCTGAATATCGAGATGGTTTGCTTGTGGTCAACGCGCAAGCTCCCGGACAATGCATGTCATGGACACGGGGGCTTGCGCACCCCGCGTTCCCGGGGCGGTTGCATCGAAGTGCTTCGAACTGCACATCGATGATGTCCGAACCGGTTAATCCAACGGGTGGCGCGAATGCATCGCGTTCGCGCTGTCCGGCGGCAGCAGTGTCGAATCGCAAAGGGGGAACAGATGCATCGGATCATCATCGTAGGCGGAGGCGCGGGCGGCCTGGAACTGGCGACGCGGCTCGGCGACCGTTACGGCGCGCGCGGCAATCGTCCCGCGCGTGCGCTTGTCACGCTTGTCGACCGCAATCCGACCCACATCTGGAAACCGCTGCTGCATGAGGTCGCGGCCGGCAGCATGGATCCGTTTACGCAGGAGCTCGAATATGCGGCGCAGGCGCGCTGGCATGGCTTCGAATTCCAGCAGGGCGAGCTGACCGGGCTCGACCGCGCGGCGAAACGCTTGACGCTGTCACCCATCAACGACAGCGACGGCGAGGAACTGCTGCCGGCGCGCGAGCTGGAATACGACACGCTCGTGATCGCGATCGGCAGCACGACCCACTTCTTCGGCGTGCAGGGCGCATCGGAAAACGCGATCGCGCTCGATACGGTCGGCGAGGCCGAGCGTTTCCGCAAGCGGCTGATCGCCGCGTGCATGCGTGCGGAACATCAGGCGCCGGCGCCGACCGCGCCTGGCGAGGCGGCCGAGCCGCGCATCCAGGTCGTGATCGTCGGTGGCGGCGCGACGGGCGTCGAGTTGTCCGCCGAGTTGCGCAACACCGCGCAGGTGTTGTCGGCCTACGGGCTGCACAAGCTCGACCCGCGGCACGACGTCGGCATCGTGCTGATCGAATCGGGGCCGCGAATTCTCCCGGCGTTGCCGGAGCGCGTGTCGTCGGCGACGGCCGAACTGCTCGAAAAGATCGGTGTGCGGCTGATGCTTGCCGAGCGCGTGACCGAGGTGGCGCCCGGCGCCGTTCATACGGCGAGCGGCAAGACGGTGCGCGCCGATCTGACGGTCTGGGCCGCGGGCATCAAGGCGCCGTCCGTGCTCGCCAATCTCGATGGCCTCCAGGTCAACAAGCTCGGCCAGCTTGACGTGCGCCGCACGCTGCAGACCTTTACCGACGACAACGTGTTCGCGCTCGGCGATTGTGCGGCATGCGCATGGCCCGGCAACGAGCGCAACGTGCCGCCGCGCGCGCAGGCTGCGCATCAGCAGGCGAGCTTCCTGCTGAAGGCAATCGGCTGTCGGCTCGACGGGCGCCCGCTGCCCGAATTCACCTATCGCGACCTCGGCTCGCTCGTGTCGCTCGGCCACTTCAGCGCGGTCGGCAACCTGATGGGCGGGCTGATCGGCGGCAACATGCTGATCGAAGGGCTGTTCGCGCGCTTCATGTACATGTCGCTGTACCGGATGCACATCGCCGCGCTGCACGGCTATCCGCGCATGATGCTCGACACGGTTGCGCACTGGCTGCGGCGCACGACGCTGCCGCGCGTCAAGTTGCACTGAGCGCGCGTTCGCGCGGGCAAGCGGGCGGGGAGCGCACGTCGTGCGCCGTCCCTGCCCGTCGTTTTTTTGCGTGCTGCCGTGCCGGCATGTGGCGGGCAACATCGACCGCGTGTTTTTCGTTTCAATTCGCCACCATCCGATCGCGCGACGGCGATCGACATGCGGCTTGTTGCATCGCGATTCGACGGGGCGCCTGCGGTTTTTGCGCGGCGATCGACGTGTCGAAGCAACGCGCCGTAATCGAGTCTTACATATCCGACAGTTGACGTGACAACGGATTATTGGGCATCTTGTCCGGGTTTCCGTTTGCGGCGGGGTGCCAACCGCCGCGACATCCGCGCCGCATGCCGGCGCGATGCCACGTCATGCCGTATCCGCGATCGTGACGTCGGCGCCCAATCGAGGAGTGCATTCATGTTGAAACCCGAAGTCGACAGCCTGGTTCCCCACGTTCCGTTCTCGCGCCGCAAGTTCATGCAGGCCGCGCTGGGCGGTGCCTTCGCAGCGGCGGTGCTGCCCGTGTCGGCGCAAACGGTCACGACCGACAGCGAAGGGCTGGACGTCGACACCGTCGAGATCCGCTCGGGAGACGCGAGCGTGCCCGCGTATCGCGCGCAGCCGAAGGACAAGACGAACCTGCCGGTCGTCATCGTGATTCACGAGATCTTCGGCGTGCACGCGCACATCGCCGACGTCTGCCGCCGCTTCGCGAAGCTCGGTTATCTCGCCATCGCGCCCGACCTGTTCGTGCGGCAGGGCAATGCGGCGAAGTATCCGACGATCAAGGATCTGTCCGAGCACATCATCAGCAAGGTACCGGACCGGCAGGTGACCGAGGATCTCGATGCGACCGTCGCGTGGGCCGGCAAGAACGGCGGCGACCTGTCGCGTCTCGGCGTGGTCGGGTTCTGCTGGGGCGGCCGTCAGAGCTGGCTGTATGCCGAGCACAACCCGCACGTGCGTGCGGCCGTTGCATGGTACGGGTTCGTCGAAGGCAAGACCGACGAGATGACGCCGTTCAACCCGGTCGATCATGCATCGTTGCTGAAGGTGCCCGTGCTCGGGCTCTATGGCGAGAAGGACGCGAACATCACGCAGGCATCGCTCGCCGACATGCGCAAGGCGATCCAGGCGAGCGATTCGAAGCTCGCGCGCGAATCGGAGATCGTCGTGTATCCGGATGCCGGCCACGCTTTCTTTGCCGATTACCGGCCGAGTTATGTGAAGGCCGATGCGGAGGAGAGCTGGAAGCGCGCGATCGCGTGGTTCCACAAGTACGGCGTGATGTAAACGGCAAGCGGCGGCACATGCCGCCGCTGCGTTGTGGCCGCGCTTACGGTGTCGGGCCGGTTGCGATCGGTCGCGACGGATCGGCGCTCCATTCGCTCCACGAGCCCGGATACAGCGACGCGCCGTGCAGGCCCGCCACCTCCAGTGCAAGCGCATTGTGGCAGGCGGTGACGCCGGAGCCGCATTGCAGGATCACGCGGTTCGGTTCGGTGCCCGCCAGCACCGCGGAAAACGCTTCGCGCAGTTCATGGCCGGTCTTGAAACGGCCGTCCGCGGCGAGGTTGTCCTTGAAGAAGCGGTTGCGCGCACCGGGGATGTGGCCGCCCACACGATCGATCGTTTCGTTTTCGCCGCGGTAGCGGTCGGGTGCGCGCGCATCGATCACGACGCGCGTGGGTGTGCTCACGTTGGCGAGCACGGCAGCCGCGTCGACCGTCGATTCGAGCGGCGCCGCCGCGCGGAAATCGCCGGCGGCCGGATGCGGCACGTCGGTCGCCAGAGGCTGGCCGGCTGCTTCCCAGGCCTGCAGGCCGCCGTCGAGCACGGCGACCGAATCGTGGCCGAGCCAGCGCAGCAGCCACCACAGGCGCGCCGCATAGGCGCCGCCCTGCGCGTCATACGCGACGACTTGCTGGCCCTGCTTGAGGCCTCGGCTCGCGAGCAGCGTGGCGAGTGCGTCGCGGGTCGGCAGCGGATGGCGGCCGTTGGTGCCCGTCTTGCGGCCCGACAGGTCGCGGTCGAGATGAAGATACTGTGCGCCGGGGATATGGCCGGCCGCATACGCGGCTTCGCCGGCGGCGGGATCGGCGAGATCGAAGCGGCAATCGAACAGTACGACGCTGCCGGGCGCCGCCGCCAGGCGCTCGGCGAGATTGGCGGCGGAAATGAGCGTGGTGTAGTGGGTGTGTGGCATGACGGCTCCCTGGAGTGCGAATGGCCTGACATTCCAAGTCTAAACAAAAAAAGACGGGCCGAAGCCCGTCTTTTCGTCTGCCGGATGCCGTGCGGCGTCAAAGCGCCGCACCGGCTGTCAGATGTCGCCGAGGTGGCGGCGCAGGAACTCGTGGAAGTGCTGCATGCCGTCTTCCATCGGGCTCTGGTACGGGCCGACCTGCGACTCGCCGCGTGCCATCAGCGCACGGCGGCCTGCGTCCATCCGCATCGCGATCTCATCGTCCTCGACGGCCGTTTCCATATAGGCGGCGCGTTCCGCCTCGACGAATTCGCGTTCGAACAGCGCGATTTCCTCGGGGTAATAGAACTCGACGATGTTGGTCGTCTTTTGCGGGCCTTGCGGGATCAGCCACGACACGACGAGCACGTGCGGGTACCACTCGATCATCAGGCCCGGGTAGTAGACCATCCAGATCGCGCCGAACTCCGGCGGCACGCCGTTGCGGAACTTGAGCACCTGCTCGTGCCATTTCTGGTAAGTCGCGCTGCCCGGTTTCGCGAGTGCGTTGTGCACGCCGACCGTCTGCACGCTGTACCAGTCGCCGAACTCCCACTTGAGATCGTCGCACGACACGAAGCTGCCGAGGCCCGGGTGGAACGGGACGACATGGTAATCCTCGAGATAGACCTCGATGAACGTCTTCCAGTTGTAATCGCACTCGTGCACTTCGACGTGATCGAAGTGGTACTCGGAGAAATCGAAGTGATGCTTCGTGCCGAGATTGGCGAGATCGCGCGCGACATTCCGGCCTTCGGCTTCGAACAGCAGCCCCTGCCAGTTCTGCAGCGGGCTCTTGCCGAGGTTCAGGCACGGCTTGTCGGGGAAGTGCGGCGCGCCGAGCAGCTGGCCTTCCAGGTCGTACGTCCAGCGGTGCAGCGGGCACACGATGTTCTGCGTGTGGCCGCGCCCGTTGAGCATGATCGCCTGCCGGTGGCGGCAGACGTTCGACAGCAGTTCGATCTGGTTCGCGGGGTTGCGGACCAGCACGCGACCTTCCTTCTCGGACGGCAGCGCAAAATAATCCCCCGCCTCGGGCACCATCAACTCGTGCCCGACGTAACGAGGTCCTTTCTTGAAGAGGGTTTCGATCTCGCGCTCGAGTAGCGCCTCATCGAAGTATGCAGTGACTGGAAGCTGGCTGTGGGCCGACTTCAACTGAAGCGCATCGCTCAGATTGGACATTCCCACTCCCGGTGTTAGCGTGAAAGCAGTGAACAACCCAACCATCGAAAAATCGATTTAGGGAAACGGGGAATTATACCCGGTTCGCCTCGCAAGGCTAGGATTAAGTGCCTGATTTGTGTCAATTTTTTGTCGGGCGGCAATCGGAAGGCGCACAATGTGCGTCGAAGGTGGGGCCGGAATATGTAGCGGGTGCCCAAGACGGCAGGTCGGAAAATTCTCTTTTGCCGTAGAATGTCCGACTTGTTTTGAAATTTGACACCCTCGTCCATGGCGAAAACCGCATCCCCAGGCGCCACGCCGCCCGGCAATGGCACCGAACCGTTGCCGGACAATTATGAGATGGCGCTCGCGGAGCTCGAGACGCTGGTTGCCCGGATGGAAGGCGGCGCGTTGAGCCTCGAGGATTCACTGACGGCATACCGCCGCGGTGCGACCCTCGTTGCGTTTTGCCAACAGCAGCTCGAGAAGGTGGAACAGCAGGTTCGCGTGCTCGACGGCGCGACGCTGAAGCCGCTTTCGTCCGGAACGGCCGCCACGGACGGCGAAGACGACGATCTATGACATTCGAACAATGGATGCGGTCCGTGCTTGACCGTGTCGAGGACGCACTCGGCCACTATTTGCCCGCTGAAACCGCGGTGCCGGTGAAACTCCACGAGGCGATGCGCTACGCGGTCCTCGGCGGCGGCAAACGCGTTCGCCCGCTGCTGTGCCATGCAGCAGGCGAACTGACCGGCGCGACGGAAGCGGCGCGCAATGCGGCGGCGGCGGCACTGGAGATGATCCATGTCTACTCGCTCGTGCACGACGACATGCCGTGCATGGACGACGACGCACTGCGTCGCGGCAAGCCGACCGTGCACGTGCAGTACGACGAGCCGACGGCACTGCTGGTCGGCGACGCGCTGCAGTCGCAGGCGTTCGTCGCGCTGACCGATGCCGCTGCGCTGTCGCCGGTGCAGCAGGCCGCGCTCGTGCGCGAGCTGGCGCTGGCGAGCGGCTCGATCGGCATGGCCGGCGGGCAGGCGATCGACCTGGCGAGCGTCGGCCTCAAGCTGACGCGCGAGCAGCTCGAGACGATGCACCGGATGAAGACGGGCGCACTGCTGCGCGCGGCCGTGCGGATGGGCGCGCTGGCCGGCGAGACGCCGTCGGCGGAAACGATGGCGGCGCTCGATGTGTACGCAGGGGCCGTGGGTCTGGCCTTCCAGGTCGTCGACGACATTCTCGACGTCACGACCGATTCGGCGACGCTCGGCAAGACGGCCGGCAAGGATGCGGCGAACGACAAGCCGACCTATGTATCGATCCTCGGCCTCGAGGCGTCGCGCGAGCTCGCAGCACAGCTGCGCGCCGAAGCGCACGACGCGCTGAAACCGTTCGGCGCACGCGCTCAGCGTCTCGCCGAACTTGCCGACCTGGTAGTGAACCGGGTCAGCTGACGCGAAAGCCCGCCGCCGCGCACATGCTACGGTGCGTGCAACAGAATGCGGGCGCGTTTGATTTCCTACAATGGAACGACGATGTACGACTTGCTGAAAACCATCGACGACCCGGCGGACTTGCGCCGCCTCGATCGTCGCCAACTTCAACCGCTCGCGGATGAACTGCGCGCGTTCGTGCTCGACAGTGTGTCGAAGACGGGCGGCCATTTGTCGTCCAACCTCGGGACGGTCGAGCTGACGATCGCGTTGCACTACGTGTTCAACACGCCGAACGATCGCATCGTCTGGGACGTGGGGCACCAGACCTACCCGCACAAGATCCTGACGGGGCGTCGCGACCAGATGCATTCGCTGCGTCAGCAGGACGGCATCTCGGGTTTCCCGCGCCGTTCGGAGTCGGAATACGACACGTTCGGCACCGCGCACTCGAGCACGTCGATCTCGGCCGCGCTCGGCATGGCGATCGGCAGCCAGCTGAACGGCGACGACCGCTTCTCGATCGCCGTGATCGGCGACGGCGCGATGACCGCCGGCATGGCGTTCGAGGCGATGAACAACGCGGGCGTGTCGGAAGACGCGAAAGTGCTCGTGATCCTCAACGACAACGACATGTCGATCTCGCCGCCGGTCGGTGCGCTGAATCGCCATCTCGCACGCCTGATGTCGGGCCGCTTCTACGCGGCTGCGCGCGCGGGCGTCGAGCGCGTGCTGAGCGTTGCACCGCCGGTGCTCGAACTCGCACGCAAGCTCGAGGAGCACGCGAAGGGCATGGTCGTGCCGGCCACGCTGTTCGAAGAGTTCGGCTTCAACTACATCGGCCCGATCGACGGTCACGATCTCGATTCGCTGATCCCGACGCTGCAGAACATCCGCGAACTGCGCGGCCCGCAGTTCCTGCACGTGGTGACGAAGAAAGGCCAGGGCTACAAGCTCGCCGAAGCCGATCCCGTGCTCTACCACGGCCCGGGCAAGTTCAATCCGGCCGAAGGCATCAAGCCGTCCGCCACGCCCGCGAAGAAGACGTACACGCAGGTGTTCGGCGAGTGGCTGTGCGATGAAGCCGAGCGCGACACGCGCGTCGTCGGCATCACGCCCGCGATGCGCGAAGGCTCGGGCATGGTCGAGTTCGAGAAGCGCTTCAAGGATCGCTACTACGACGTCGGCATCGCCGAGCAGCACGCGGTGACGTTCGCCGGCGGCCTCGCGACCGAAGGGCTCAAGCCGGTCGTCGCGATCTACTCGACGTTCCTGCAACGTGCGTACGATCAGCTGATCCACGACGTCGCGCTGCAGAACCTGCCGGTCGTGTTCGCGATCGACCGCGCGGGCCTCGTCGGCGCGGACGGCGCGACGCATGCGGGCGCGTACGATCTCGCGTTCATGCGCTGCATTCCGAACATGACGATCATGGCCGCATCCGACGAGAACGAATGCCGCCAGATGCTGCACACGGCGCTGCAACAGCCGAACCCGACCGCGGTGCGTTATCCGCGCGGCGCGGGTACGGGCGTGGCGACGGTGAAGGAGTTCACGGAGATCCCGCTCGGCAAGGGTGAAGTGCGTCGCCACACGTCGCAGCCGGAAGGCAAGCGCGTCGCGATCCTCGCGTTCGGCACGATGGTCGCACCGTCGCTTGCCGCCGCTGAGGAACTCGATGCAACCGTCGCGAACATGCGCTTCGTGAAGCCGGTCGACGCGGCGCTCGTGCGTGAACTCGCCGAGACGCACGACTACCTCGTCACGGTCGAGGAAGGCTGCGTGATGGGCGGCGCGGGCTCGGCCTGCGTGGAAGCCCTGATGGAGAGTGGGGTTATCCGACCCGTACTACAATTGGGCCTCCCTGACCTGTTCATCGATCACGGCGACCCCGCGAAGCTGCTGTCGCAATGCGGCCTCGACGGCGCGGGTATCGCGAAATCGATTCGCGAACGCTTTCTGAATCCGGCGGCCGATGTCGCCGGTCAGGCGAAGCGCGTCGCATAAGCTGGCGCCGCCCGCGGGCGGTGCCGGTGCGACTGGCGCGACCGGTCTTCATTGATGCGGAAAACATGGGCCTGCGGGCCCATGTTGCTTTTCCGGCTGCCGCATGACGCGGCGTGCGCGTCATCGAACGCGCGGCTTACAAGGATTGAACAAGATGAACCAGATGAATCCCGCCTTCGTGATGCCCGACGTGCAGAGCACGGTGGATACCCGCCAGATTCCGATTCAGCGCGTGGGCGTGAAGGCGGTCCGGCATCCGTTGACGGTGTGTACCGAAGGCGGCGACGTGCAGCCGACCGTCGGCGTCTGGAATCTCGACGTCCGCCTGCCGGCCGACCAGAAG
Source organism: Burkholderia sp. AU4i (assembly GCF_000466765.1). NCBI lineage: Bacteria > Pseudomonadati > Pseudomonadota > Betaproteobacteria > Burkholderiales > Burkholderiaceae > Burkholderia > Burkholderia sp. AU4i. The sequence continues at coordinate 19,584 of NZ_ASSI01000104.1, forward strand.
GGTACGCACATGTCGCGCTTCGTCGCGCTGCTCGAAGAGAATCGCGCACCGCTGACGGTCGAGCGTTTTCGCGCGATGCTCGCGTCGATGCTCGAGAAGCTGGAAGCCGAGGCGGGCCGCATCGAGGTCACGTTCCCGTACTTCGTGAACAAGACGGCGCCGGTGTCGGGTGTGCAGAGCCTGCTCGACTATGAAGTGACGCTCGCGGGCGAAAGCCGCAACGGCGACACGCGCCTGTTCCTCAAGGTGCTCGTGCCGGTGACGAGCCTGTGCCCGTGCTCGAAGAAGATCTCGCAATACGGCGCGCACAACCAGCGCTCGCACGTGACGATCGACGCGGAGCTCGCGGCCGACCTGCCGGTCGAGGCGCTGATCCGCATCGCGGAGGAAGAGGCGTCGTGCGAGCTGTGGGGCCTGTTGAAGCGTCCGGACGAGAAGTTCGTCACCGAGCGCGCATACGAGAACCCGAAGTTCGTCGAGGATCTCGTGCGCGACGTCGCGCAGCGTCTCGACGCGGACGAGCGCGTGGTCGCGTATGTGCTCGAAGCCGAGAACTTCGAGTCGATCCACAATCACAGCGCGTATGCATTGATCGAGCGCGACAAGCGGCAGGCTGCATAACGCTGCGTCGTTTTGCCGCGCCGATGAAAAAGGCCGCTCGTATGAGCGGCCTTTTCGTTTGTCGGTGTGGCGTTGTGTCGCGGGGCGTCGCTCAGCGTGCGAGTGACGCGAGATCCCAGCGCGGCTTCACCGTGAAGGCATAGTCGGCATTCGCCTGCTCGGGCCAGCGGCCGAGCCGCAATGCGCCCGCGAGCGCGATCATCGCGCCGTTGTCGGTGCAGAGCGCGAGGTCGGGGTAGTGCACGTCGAAACCGCGCTTGGTCGCGGCGGCCGACAGCGCGGCGCGCAACTGGCGGTTCGCGCCGACACCGCCCGCGACCACGAGGCGCTTGAGCTTCGTTTTCTTCAGCGCGGCGAGCGACTTCGCGACGAGCACGTCGACGGCCGCGTCGACGAAGCCGCGCGCGAGGTCGGCCTTTGCGCGTTCGAGCGCAACGCCCTCCAGCTTCGCCGCTTCGAACTTCTTCATCTGCGTGAGCACGGCCGTCTTCAGGCCGCTGAAGCTGAAGTCGAGATCGCCCGAATGCAGCATCGGGCGCGGCAGCACGACCGCACCCGGCGTGCCGGTTTCGGCGAGCTTCGAGACTTCCGGGCCGCCCGGGTAGCCGAGGCCGATCAGCTTGGCCGTCTTGTCGAATGCTTCGCCGGCCGCGTCGTCGAGCGTTTCGCCGAGCGTCTCGTACACGCCGACGTCGGTCACGCGCATCAGTTGCGTGTGGCCGCCGGACACCAGCAGGGCGACGAACGGGAACGGCGGCGGCTCGTCGACGAGCAGCGGCGACAGCAGGTGGCCTTCAAGGTGATGGATGCCGACGGTCGGCTTGTTCCAGGCAAGCGCGAGCGCATTCGCGATGCTCGCGCCGACCAGCAGCGCGCCGGCGAGGCCGGGGCCCTGGGTGAATGCGATCGCGTCGATGTCGTCGCGACGCGTGCCGCTTTGCGCCATCACTTCCTCGAGCAGCGGCAGCGCGCGGCGGATGTGGTCGCGCGACGCGAGCTCGGGCACGACGCCGCCGTACTCGCGGTGCATCGCGATCTGCGAATGGAGCGCGTGCGCGAGCAGGCCGCGCTGCGTGTCGTAGAGCGCGAGGCCGGTTTCGTCACAGGAGCTTTCGATGCCGAGAACGAGCATGGGTGCGGGCAGGGCGCACCGTATCGAGCGCGCCGCAGGAAGGTCAACGTAACCGGAAATTATAGCAGGCGGGGGCAGGTCGCCGCCGCAGGCAGCCCGGGCCGGAGGCCGGGCGGGTACAATCCGCGCCATGGAAACCTATGACATCGCCGTGATCGGCGCGGGCGCCGCCGGGATGATGAGCGCCGCGGTTGCCGGGCAGCTCGGCCGCCGCGTCGTGCTGATCGACCACGCGCCGCGGCTCGCCGAGAAGATCCGCATCTCGGGCGGCGGCCGCTGCAACTTCACGAATCTTTACGCGGGCCCCGACAACTATCTGTCGGCGAATCCGCATTTCGCGCGCTCGGCGCTGGCGCGCTATACGCCGCGCGACTTCCTCGGGCTGCTCAAGCGCCATCATGTGACCTGGCACGAAAAGCACAAGGGCCAGCTCTTTTGCGACCACGGCAGCGACGCGATCATCGACGTGCTGAAGCACGAGTGCGACGCGGGCGGCATCGCGTGGCGCAGGCCCGTCGTCGTCGACGCGGTGCGCCACGCGCCGGCCGACGGTTTCGCGCTCGACACGCAGCAGGCGGGGACGATCGGCGCGCGCGCACTGATCATCGCGACCGGCGGCCTGTCGATTCCGAAAATCGGCGCGACCGACTTCGGTTACCGGCTCGCCAAGCAGTTCGGCCACAAGCTGATCGACACGCGGCCCGCGCTCGTGCCGCTGACGTTCGCGCAGCAGGACTGGGAGCCGTTCGCGGCGTTGTCCGGTGTATCGCTCGAAGTGCGCGTTTCGACCGGCGACAGGAAGCGCGGCGGAGAATTCGTCGAGGACCTGTTGCTGACCCATCGCGGCCTGTCCGGGCCGGGGATCCTGCAGATTTCGAGTTACTGGCAGCCGGGCGACCCGATCCGCGTCGACCTGTTGCCGCAACGCGATACGGTGGCCGACCTGCTCGATGCGAAGCGCACGTCGAAGCGCCAGATCGGTTCGCTGCTCGCGGACTGGGTGCCGTCGCGCCTCGCGCATGCGTGGCTCGACACGCATCGCGTCGCGGCCGACGCGCGGCTCGCGGACCTGCCCGACAAGACGCTGCGCCAGATCGGCGACGCGCTGTCCGGCTGGACGCTGACGCCGAACGGCACCGAGGGCTACAAGAAGGCCGAAGTGACGAAGGGCGGGGTCGATACGCGCGACCTGTCGTCGGCGACGATGATGAGCGCGCGTGTGCCGGGGCTGTTCTTCGTCGGCGAGGCGGTGGACGTGACGGGCTGGCTCGGCGGCTACAACTTCCAGTGGGCATGGGCGTCCGGCACGGCGGCCGGGCAGGCTGCCGCGGAGTATTCGCGTGGCGCCTGACATGCCGGGCCGACGCCGTTTTGGCGGGACCAGGCCCCGTGCCTTTGGGCAATCGCTCTGCTATACTCGGTAGTCTTTCCCTGCAAACCTTTATTCGTGTCGGATCATGACGATCATTCGCGTTAAAGAGAACGAGCCGTTCGAAGTTGCAATGCGTCGCTTCAAGCGCACGATCGAGAAGAACGGGTTGTTGACCGAACTTCGCGCGCGCGAGTTTTACGAGAAGCCGACCGCGGAGCGCAAGCGCAAGAAGGCGGCAGCGGTGAAGCGTCATTACAAGCGTATCCGCAGCCAGACGCTGCCGAAGAAGCTGTACTGAACGATTGGGCGCCGCGCGGTTCGCTGAGCGGCGCACCGGCGACTCCGCGCGATCGGGCGATCGCGGAAGATCGAGCATGATCGTGCGACCGATCAGGCGAGCCGCCGATGCCGGATTCGAGCAACCCGCTTGAGACACAGTCCCAAGCGGGTTTTTGTGTTGACGCCCGTATGGCGGGCGTCGGATTCACGTTTCCTTCCCGGGTGAAAGATGAGTTTGAAAGAGCAGATCAGCGAAGACATGAAGGCCGCGATGCGCGCGAAGGAAAGCGAGCGCCTGGCAACGATTCGCCTGCTGATGGCCGCGATCAAGCAGCGCGAAGTCGACGATCAGATCACCCTCGACGATGCGGGCATCACGGCCGTGATCGACAAGATGATCAAGCAGCGCAAGGATTCGATCAGCCAGTTCCAGGCCGCCGGCCGTGACGACCTCGTCGCGAAGGAGCAGGCGGAACTGGTCGTGCTGAGCGGCTACATGCCCGAGCAGCTGTCGGAGGCCGAGGTGGCCGCCGAAGTCCAGGCCGCGGTCGCGCAGACGGGCGCGGCGGGCCCGCAGGACATGGGCAAGGTGATGGGCGTCCTGAAGGGCAAGCTCGCCGGCCGTGCCGACATGACGGCCATTTCCGCACTGGTCAAGGCCGCGCTTTCGAAGTAACACCTGTCTCCCCGGTGCGCGCGGTGCGTGCGCCGGGGTGTCGTATTGTCTTTTTTCGCTCGATCCCACGGTGATTCCGCATTCGTTCCTGCAGGATTTGCTGAACCGCGTCGATATCGTCGACGTGGTGGGCCGGTACGTGCAGCTCAAGAAGGGCGGCGCCAACTTCATGGGGCTGTGCCCGTTCCATAACGAGAAAAGCCCGTCGTTTACGGTCAGCCCGACCAAGCAGTTCTATCACTGCTTCGGCTGCGGCGCGCACGGCACGGCGATCGGCTTCCTGATGGAACACGCGGGTCTTACGTTCCCGGAAGCCGTGCAGGAGCTCGCGCAGTCGGTCGGCCTGACCGTACCGCACGAGCCGTCGATGCGTGGCGGCGGTGGGGGCGGAGGCGGTGGCGATTATCCGGCGCCGGTGTCGAAATCGGTTGCGACCGCGCTGTCCGATGCAATGACCGCCGCGTGCGACTACTACCGCAAGCAATTGCGTGGCGCGACCGTCGCGATCCAGTACCTGAAAAACCGGGGCCTGACCGGCGAGATCGCCGCACGCTTCGGCCTCGGCTATGCGCCGGACGGCTGGCAGAACCTCGAGGCAGCATTCCCCGACTATCGCGACGAGTCGCTCGTCGAGTCGGGGCTCGTGATCGTCAGCGAGAAGACCGATGCGCAGGGCGTCGCGCGCCGCTACGACCGGTTCCGCGAGCGGATCATGTTCCCGATCCGCAATGTGAAGGGGCAAGTGATCGGCTTCGGCGGCCGCGTGCTCGGCAGCGGCGAGCCGAAGTACCTGAACTCGCCTGAAACCCCGTTGTTCAACAAGGGGAGCGAGCTGTACGGCCTGTTCGAGGCGCGGCTCGCGATTCGCGAGCGCAAGTACGTGCTGGTCGTCGAAGGCTACATGGACGTCGTCGCGCTCGCGCAGCTCGGGTTCCCGAACGCGGTCGCGACACTCGGCACCGCGTGTACGCCGATTCACGTGCAGAAGCTGCTGCGCCAGACCGATACGGTCATTTTCAGTTTCGACGGCGATTCGGCCGGGCGGCGGGCGGCCCGGCGCGCGCTCGAGGCATGCCTGCCGCATGCCGGCGACAACCGTACGATCCGGTTCCTGTTTTTGCCGGCCGAGCACGATCCGGACAGCTACGTGCGCGAATTCGGCGCGGATGCGTTCTCCGAACAGGTCGAGCGCGCGATGCCGCTGTCGCAATTTCTGCTGAACGAAGCAATTGCCGGCAAGGCGCTCGATCAGCCGGAAGGCCGCGCGAAGGCGTTGTTCGATGCGAAGCCGATGTTGCAGGCGCTGCCCGCGAACGCGTTGCGCGCGCAGATCATGCACATGTTCGCCGACCGCCTCGATATCCCGTTCGAAGAGGTCGCGGGGCTGTCCGACGTCGATACGCGGATCGCGGCACCGCCGCGCCAGGCGCCCGCACGCAGCGAGCGGCGCCGCGTGACGGACAGCGAAAAGCGTGCGTTGCGCACGCTGGTGATGCATCCGCGCATCGCGTCGCAGCTCGACGATGAACAGATTGCGACCCTGCGTGCGTTGCCGCGCATCGGCGAACTGTTCGCGGAGGTCGTCGATCATGCCCGCGCGCTGGGCGACGGCGCGGAGTTCCGGCTGCTTTCCGATGTCCTGCGGACGTCCTCGAATGGAGCGACTTACGAGGAAATCTTCCGCGAAATTCTGGACTATGATGAAAACGTCCGCGATTTGCTGTTACAGAATCCGGAAGACGAGACGGTGCCCGAGCGGCAGCGTGAGCAGGAACGGATCGCGGGGGAGGAGTTGCAGGCCGCGGTGCTCAAGATGCGTTACGACGCTTGCTGCGACCGGCTTGACAGGCTGGCGCGGCAATCCACCTTCACACCCGAGGAATTGGCCGAATTGACGGAATTGAACCAGCAGCGAACCGACATGAAGCGTCGGCTCGGGCTGTAGGCGGCCGGGGAGCTTAGAGAGGGTTCCCCAGCGTGCTATAATATAAGGTTTCCAGCGGTTTGTTTTCCAAGCAAAGGCGAGAATCGCGATGGCAAAGACGACAGGCGGAAAGAAAGCAACAGGCAAGGGCTCGACGGAGCCGACCAAGAAGGTCACAGCGGCCAAGTCTGCTTCTTCCACCAGGACAACGTCTTCAGCCACGTCAGCCCCAGCAGGAAAAAAAACCGCGGCCGGCACTGCTCAGGCTGCGCCGGCGCCGGCAGCCAGAACACGGGCTGCCGCCAGACCCGACTCCGGGCCGGCCAAGCCGGCGGCGAAGCGGGCAAGTGCGAAAAGCGCAAGGGACACGACTGCCGCCGCGGACGAAACGGCAGTACGTACTACTCATGCACCCACGGTTCAACCGGCTGTCGTCCAGCAGCCGCGAGTCGATATAGCCGGTACGGCGAACTCCATGACCAAAAAGCTGAACGAAGTATCCGTCGAAGACGACGCAAATCAGAGCGACGAGCAGCCCGCAGCAGCAGCGGCTGCACCGGGCAAATCCAAGGTGCGCGACCGTCGCGCCAAGGAAAAGGCGCTGCTGAAGGAAGCGTTCGCGACGAGCACGCCGGGTACGGCCGAGGAGCTCGAAGAGCGCCGCGTGAAACTGCGCGCGCTGATCAAGCTCGGCAAGGAGCGCGGCTTCCTCACGTACGCCGAAATCAACGACCACCTGCCGGACAACTTCACCGAGACCGAAGCCCTCGAAGGCATCATCGGCACGTTCAACGACATGGGCGTGGCGGTCTACGAGCAGGCGCCGGACGCGGAAACGCTGCTCCTGAACGACAACGCGCCCGCCGCGTCGTCGGACGATGAAGTCGAAGAGGAAGCGGAAGTCGCGCTGTCCACCGTCGATTCGGAATTCGGCCGCACGACCGATCCGGTCCGGATGTACATGCGCGAAATGGGCACGGTCGAGCTGCTCACGCGTGAAGGCGAAATCGAGATCGCGAAGCGGATCGAGGACGGCCTGCGCCACATGGTGATGGCCATCTCCGCGTGCCCGACGACGATCGCCGACATCCTCGCGATGGCCGAACGCGTCGCGAACGAAGAGATCCGCGTCGACGAGCTCGTCGACGGCCTGCTCGATCCGAATGCTGCGGACGCCGCCGATACCGACGGCTTCTCCGCGAAGGAAGCGGAAGCCATCGAGAACGAGGACGAGGAAGCCGAAGAGGAAGAGGAAGAAGAGGAAGAGGAGGAAGATGACGGTGCCGCACAGGCATCGGCCAACGCCGCTCAGCTCGAAGCCCTCAAGCGTGCGTCGCTCGAGAAGTTCTCGCAGATCAGCGAGTGGTTCGACAAGATGCGCCGCGCGTTCGAAAAGGAAGGCTACAAGTCGAAGGCCTACCTGAAGGCGCAGGAAACGATCCAGACCGAACTGATGACGATCCGCTTCACCGCGCGTACCGTCGAACGCCTGTGCGACACGCTGCGTGCGCAGGTGGACGAAGTGCGTCAGGTCGAACGCCAGATCCTGCACATCGTCGTCGACAAGTGCGGCATGCCGCGTTCGGAATTCATCGCGCGCTTCCCGGGCAGCGAAACCGACCTCGACTGGGCCGAGAAGATCATGGCCGAAGGCCATTCGTACAGCGCGGTGCTGTCGCGTAACATTCCGGCGATTCGCGAACAGCAGCAGCGCCTGCTCGACCTGCAGGCGCGTGTCGTGCTGCCGCTGAAGGACCTGAAGGAAACCAACCGCCAGATGGCGGCCGGCGAACTGAAGGCGCGCCAGGCGAAGCGTGAAATGACCGAGGCCAACCTGCGTCTCGTGATCTCGATCGCGAAGAAGTACACGAACCGCGGCCTGCAGTTCCTCGACCTGATCCAGGAAGGCAACATCGGCCTGATGAAGGCGGTGGACAAGTTCGAATACCGTCGCGGCTACAAGTTCTCGACCTACGCGACGTGGTGGATCCGCCAGGCCATCACGCGCTCGATCGCGGACCAGGCGCGCACGATCCGTATTCCGGTTCACATGATCGAGACGATCAACAAGATGAACCGCATCTCGCGGCAGATCCTGCAGGAAACCGGTCTCGAGCCGGATCCGGCAACGCTCGCCGAGAAGATGGAGATGCCGGAAGACAAGATCCGCAAGATCATGAAGATCGCGAAGGAGCCGATCTCGATGGAAACGCCGATCGGTGACGACGACGATTCCCATCTCGGCGACTTCATCGAGGACACCAACACGGTCGCGCCGGCGGATGCCGCGCTGCATGCGAGCATGCGCGACGTCGTGAAGGACGTGCTCGATTCGCTGACGCCGCGCGAGGCGAAGGTGCTGCGGATGCGCTTCGGTATCGAGATGAGCACCGATCACACGCTCGAGGAAGTCGGCAAGCAGTTCGACGTCACGCGTGAACGGATCCGTCAGATCGAGGCCAAGGCGCTGCGCAAGCTGCGTCACCCGAGCCGTTCCGACAAGCTGAAGTCGTTCCTCGAAGGGAACTGATTTCCAGCGTCTCTCCTGCGAACGCCGCCGGTATCCGCGTGATGCCGGTGGCGTTTGTCTCCTTTGTTGTTACAATGCCGGCCCGGCTTCTTTGCCGGGGCAGCGTGTGACACGCTTCGATTCTTTTCAGGGCTTGTAGCTCAGCGGTTAGAGCAGTCGACTCATAATCGATTGGTCGCGGGTTCGAACCCCGCCGGGCCCACCAGATTTCATGCGCGCGCTCGCGCCGCATGCCGAGAACCCGCGATGGCTTCATGCGTCGCGGGTTTTTCTTTGTATCGACGCGTGCCGCGATCAGGAAAGTACCGAGAGGGTGCCGCGCCGCTGTCAATCGAAGTATGCTGTAGCGCGGCCGTTCCACACGCGACACCGGGTACGGCCGAACAAAAACCAGGCAGCCCCGCGATCCATCCGGCGGCGAGAACAAACAGACTTCGGCCGGGAGCGGGACGGCAATCATGACCATGCTGCGTTCGTGGGGTGCGATTCTTTCGTTGCTGGCGCTCGTCGCATGCGCGAGCCTGCCGCCGCAGGCCGATCGCGCGCCGACGCACGCATACACCGATACGGACAACACGCGGCTGGGCGTCGCGTTCCAGCAGCAAGCCAGCGCCCATCCCGGGCAGGACGCGTTTCACCTGCTGACCGATCCGGTCGACGCGCTGGATGCACGCGTGTTGCTCGCCGATCGCGCGGACCGTTCGCTCGACCTTCAGTACTACATCTGGCACGACGACCTGACCGGGCACGAACTGGCCGACGCGATCATTCGCGCGGCGGATCGCGGCGTCCGCGTGCGTGCGCTGCTCGACGATCTCGGCACGAACGCGGACGACCGCAAGCTGCTCGAGATCAGTTCACACCCGAACATCGAGATCCGGCTGTTCAATCCGGTCGCCACGCGGCGGTTCAAGAAGATCGGCACGGTGTTCGAGTTCGCGCGCGTCAACCGGCGCATGCACAACAAGGCGATGATCGCGGACAACCAGGCGGCGATCGTCGGCGGCCGCAATATCGGCGACGAGTATTTCGGCGCATCGTCGATGCTGGAGTTCGGCGATCTCGATGTCGTCGTCCACGGCCCGGTCGTGAAGGACATCTCGACCGAATTCGACACGTTCTGGAATTCCCCGTACGCGTATCCGATCAGCGCGCTGGTCGGGCACGAGGCGGCACCGGGCGGGCTGGACCGCGAGCGCGAACGGTTGCGCGACTACCTGAGGGCCATGGAGGACAATCCGTACGTGCTCGAGGCCAGGCAGCGGCTCGACCGGATCGTTCACGGGCAGGGCACGGAACTGTCGTGGGGGCGCGCAACGGTGCTGTACGACGATCCGTCGAAGATCGCGCACGCGCCGAAGGACAGCGACGGGCATTTGATGCCGCAACTGCGGGCGCTCGCGTTGCAGCCCGAACATGACCTGCTGATCGTGTCGCCGTATTTCGTGCCGGGCAAGGATGTCGTCGAGCGGCTGCGCGCGCTCACGGCGCGCGGCGTGCGCGTCACGGTGCTGACCAACTCGCTCGCGTCGACCGACGTGGCGGCCGTGCATGCGGGCTACCGGCATTACCGGAGCGATCTCGTGGCAGCCGGCGTGCGGCTTTACGAACGGCGGCCGTCGGGCGACAAGAGCATCTCGAAGCAGGTCATCATCGGATCGTCGCGTGCGTCGCTGCATGCGAAGACCTACGTGTTCGACCACAAGAGCATTTTCATCGGTTCGATGAATCTCGATCCGCGTTCGCTGAACCTCAATACGGAGATCGGCGTTTACTGCGAGAGCCCGGCGATTGCGTCGCAGGTGGCGAACGATCTGGAAGCGCGGCTCGATCGAATCGCGTGGCGCGTCGAGCCGAGGACCGATCCGGCAGGCAACGGACAGCTCAAGTGGATTCAGACCGATTCGGACGGGAAGGTCACCGAGCTCGATCACGAACCGGAAGTGTCGGCCGGGCGGCGGATGGAAGTCTGGTTTCTCGGGCTGTTTCCGCTGGAATCGCAACTGTGAGCGAGGATGCCGCGTGTGACGCTCAGCCACGCGTGCGGCTCTGCTCGTCGATGACGGCTGCGAGCTGCATCGTCGCGGTCTCGATCGTCGCATCGCTCAGCCCGGAGTATCCCAGCACGAAGCCGTTGTACGGCCGGCCGTCGCCGATCCGGTAGCTGCTCAGCGGCTGAAGCAGCAGGCCACGCGAGGCTGCGGCGCGGGCGACGTCGGTATCGCGCAGCGGGAGCGCGAGATCCGCCGACAGATGCATGCCGCCCGGGCTTTCCCGAATGCTCAGCGCGGTGCCGAGGTGGCGGGCGAGTGACGTTTCCAGGTTGTTCCGCCGCTCGGCATACAGCGTCCTCATCCTGCGCAGGTGCCGCGCAAAGAGGCCGGTGTCGATGAACTCGGCCATCGCGAGTTGATCGGCCGGGTGGCCGCGATGAACGAGTTCGCGCAGCGTTCGGGTGAAGCGGTCGACCAGAACCGGCGGAACCACCATGAAGCCGAGCCGAAGGGCGGGAAACATCGTCTTGCTGAAGGTGCCGAGATAGCAGACCGGTGCGTCGGCATGCAGGCCCTGGATCGCGGGCAGCGGCTCGCCGTCGTGGCGGAACTCGCTGTCGTAGTCGTCCTCGATGATCCACGCACCGCACGCACGTGCGTGCTCGACGAGCGCCGCTCGTCGCCGGGGGCTCATCAGCGCGCCGAGCGGGTATTGATGCGACGGCGTCGTATAGATCAGCCGGGGCGGCCGGGTGCGCCACTGTTCGTCGGTGGGCGCCATCCCTTCGCGGTCGACCTCGATTGGCACGATATCGAGGCCGGTCGAGCGGAATGCGGTACGGGCGCCGTTGTAGCAGGGGTTCTCGAGCCAGCCGGGTTCGCCGGGATTCGCCAGCATGCGCGCGCACAGTTCGAGGCTGCCTTGCGTGCCGTCGGTGATGAATACCTGGCCTGTTTCGCAGCGCACGCCTCGTGAGACGCGAATATAGGCCGCCACGGCACGCCGCAATTCGGGCAGCCCTTCGACCGGACCGTATGCGAGCTGCGCGGGCTTGATGATTTTCCATGCACGCTCGATGCAACGGCGCCATTGGGCAACGGGGAATTCGTCGAGCGACGGAAGACCGGGAACGAACGGCAGCATGCGTTCGGGTTCGGGATCGGCGTTCTCCAGCCCGTGCACGCGCTCGGACAAGCGAACCGTGGCCGGCCCGCTCTCGAGCCCGGCGCTCGAACGGCCGCATCCGTCCCAGCGCGTGATCGTACCGTTGCGCGTGGCCGACACGAAGCCTTCCTCGGCAAGGCGCTCGTACGCATAGACCGCCGAATTGCGCGCGATGCCCAACTCGGCCGCGAGCACGCGGGTCGACACGAGCCGTGTGCCGGACGGGATATGCCCGTCCAGCAGCATGTTGCGCAGGCTCCGGTAGAGGGCCTCCTGCTGGCTGTGGCGTGTCGTGCCGTCCTGTCTGGAAAGCGATGAGCGGAGCAGCGCGAGATCCATGGGCTGGTTCCAGAATTTTTCGGTGAGCTGGTTCTTTTGAAGATTCGGCGCGCATCGTATCGTTCACGTTCTCGCGGTGCCGGCCGGTGCGCGGGGCCTTCCGGCGATCGTCCCCGATTGCGGCACGCGCGTATTTTGATCGATTTGAAGCGCGACTGTCGACGGGGCGATCGATCGGTCGTTCAGGCGTGGAAGTCGCACGCGTTTAATTCGATTAACTTCGCAGTACAAATATATTCCGTGCGGATCATCGAGCCTTGCCGGAACGCGCGCCGCTCGATGTGCGCAAGGGCGCGCGAACAGGAAAACGAAACATGAAAGACCAGACCGTCATCGCTTCCACACCCCGCACCACCATTCGCCGCCTGCCGGAATTGGCGAATCGCGATCGCACGACGCTTCATCGCATCGTGGACGAAGCCTACGTCTGCCACATCGCGTTCGGTGCAGGCGAGGACACGCATTGCATCCCGACCGCGCACTGGAGACGGGGCGATGACCTCTATATTCACGGGTCCAACGGTAGCCGGATGATCAAGGCGCTGTCGGCGGGCGCGCCGGCCTCCGTCGCGATTACGTTGCTGGACGGGCTCGTGCTGGCCAGATCGGCCTTCAACCATTCGATGAATTATCGATCCGCGGTGATCTACGGGCGGTTCGACGTCGTGGCGGGCCGTGACGACAAGCTGGCGGCGCTGGATGCGTTGATGGACAAGATCGCACCCGGTCGCAAGCATGATGCGCGGCCCGGCAACGAGAAGGAAATCAATGCGACCAGCGTGCTGCGGATTGCGCTTGCGGAAGCGGCGGTGAAAGTCAGCGATTCGCTGCCTTCCGACAAGGATGAAGATCTCGCGCTCGCTGTCTGGACGGGAGTCCTGCCGCTGAAGACGACGCGCGGCGCACCGGTTCATGCCGACGGCAACATGCCGGCGCCGGACTACGTCCGGAACTGGGCCGATTGAGTTGTGCGGCAAGGCCGCTAGGTTTCGCGGAAGACGGCGGGGTACGGCGTTTGGGGCGTGCTCGCGTCGCGTGGCCGCACGACGCGCGTTTCGCCGGCAGGCGGTGTGGATACCGCACTGCCGCGATGGGGTGCGTTTCACTCGGTGCGATGCTCACGTTTTGGTAATGAACATGAAGGTTGTGTGCGCAACTATTTAAGGGGTGGCGAATGCGTCGTCGCACCGGATGCTGCCCCGCGAGATCGCGCGGAACGCAAAAAACCGCGACGGCCTGGCAGTCATCGCGGGTGATTTGAACGACCGCATCCGGTTCCATGCGTGCGCTTCGAAGCGCACGCGGAACCGGGGCAGTTATCGGTCCATCAGCGCGCGAAATCCGGCGTGCTCTGGATGAACGCGTTCAGCTTCGAGATGTTCACGCTGCCGAAACCCGTCGTCGCGTCCCAGCCGGCCTTCGCCTTGTAGCCGTAGGTGCCGCTGCCGTTGTTGCCGGACGTGACATCGTGCAGCAGCGCCGCGTTGCTCGGGAAGTACTTGTAGAGGCTCGATGCGGGGAACCCGAGCGCATTGTTGTTCGCGGACTGCAGCCGCGCCCAGATGCCCGTGAAGATCGGCGCGGCGAGGCTCGTGCCGCCTTCGTTGTTCAGGTAGCCCGAGCCCCACAGCGTGTCGGACGTCTGGCCGTTCACGACGAGTATCGCGCCGGTGCGCAGGTCGGCATCGAAGCCGACGTCGGGCAGTGCGCGCTTCGTCGATCCCGTGAGGCTCGACGATTGCCACGACGGCGCGGCTTCGTACTTGCTGTACCCGCCGCCCGTCGACCATACGGTGCCCGGCTGCCAGCTCGGATCGTTCCAGACGATCTCGCTGTTGTAAGCGTTGGTCGACGTATTGGTGAACAGCGTCGTGCCGCCCACTGCGATCACGTACGGCGACGTTGCCGGCTCGCTCACCGTGTAGGTCGAGCGCGACGGCGTGCCGCCCGCGCATTCGTATGCGCCGTGGTCGCCGGCGGATACCGAGAAGGTTTGCCCCTGCGCGATCGCCTGCTTGAAGATGGTGTCGTCGGTTGCCTGCGAGCCGGTGCTGTTCGCGGACGATTCGCACACGCCGAGCGACACGTTGATTACCTTCGCGACGTTGTCGGTCACGGCCTTGTTGTACGCGGCGGTGATCGCCGTGAGCGTCATCGACGGTGCGACGTAGAACACGACCTGCTTCACGCTGCCGCCGGCCGCGCCGACGATCGACTGGCTGTCGAGGTTCCATTCGACGGTGCCGTCGGTGTCGGTGTACGAACTGCCGGACGGGCCCGTCTTCACGATGCTGCTGCTGATCGTGCCGAGGCCGTTGTTTGCGGCGAACGTGTTGAGGTCGCTCACGGTCTGCGACAGGTCGCCTTCGGAGATGATGCCGACGGTGGTCTGCGAGGCCGTCGGCGTACCGTTGCCGCCGTAGATCGACGAGAACTCGGTCGGGTTGTGCGGCACCGCCGATGCGCCGGCCGGAATCGTCAGGTTGCTGGTGTTGCCTTGCGGCTTGCTGCCCGCGCCCGTATGCATCAGTTCGACGTTCTGCAGGCCCAGCACCGCGCCCACGACGCCGCCGATCGCATTCGGCACCTGCGCGGCGTCGGTATTCGCATAGACGCTGCGGCCGTTGCGCGTGAAGCGCTTGAGCGTCGTGCGGAACGCGGACTTGATGGTCGCCGCGGTGCCGGACGCGGACACCAGCAGGCGGTTCGGTGCGACCACGATGTTCACGAAGCCTTCCTTGCGCAGGTGCGCGACGACCGAGGCGACCTGCTGGTCGGTCGGTGCATATTGCGCGGCGAACTGCGCCGGCGTGAGGAACTGCCGGTAGTGCGGCGAGCCGGGCGTATGCAGGTCGTGCAGGTATTGGTCGAGCTGTGCTTCGTTGCGCAGGTTCAGTCCGAGCACGATGTCCACCGATTCACCGGGTGCCATCTCGATGGCTGCCGTGGCAGCGGCGGCCGTGCTGGCGGCAGGCGCGCCGGCCGTACCGGCTTCGCTCTGCTGCACGAGCGGCAGGAAGCCCTTGGTGCGCGTTTCCGTCCAGCCGGCCGCGGGCGCGGCGTGGACGGTCGCGATGCCGAACGATGCGGCTGCCGCGGCGGCGAAGGCGAGCTTGACGAAGCGATTGTGCTTTTGATTCTTGTCTGCAACCTGATTCATTTGAATTACCCCTCCGGTTGAACATCGAACGGCACGAACAACAACGGTCGACAGCGGTGCGGATCGTGCACCGTCGATTTCTGTCGCATGCGTGCGGATGGCGCGGACGCGACAGGGCCTTTCGCCCGATCCGGAAAGGTGTCGTTTCTCCGGGGGCGAAATTCGGAAAATGCGGTAGCGAGAGGGCTGCGTCGCGATACGGCGCAGTCGCGCGGACTGGGCGCGGGCGGGGTTGCTAGAGCAACAGTTTCGTTGTCCTGCTCATTTGATTCGATCCTTCGGCCCGCTGCCGGATGGCAGTCGTCCAATGAAATGCATCGGGATGTCGCATGGCCGGCGCGCGAACGATACGGCCGGCGGCTGGCACTTCGGTGCGGCGGAAACGAAAAAAACGTGGAGCGGAAGCGATTGCGCAGTGAGCAATTTGTCAGATTGCTTGCATCGGACGGTATCAAGAACGAAAGCGGGGTGTCAAACTTTTTTTGGTTATATGAAACAAATTTAAAGCGAATAAATGCAATGTTTTTGAAAATATTGGCAGTAATTTGTAATATTCGGCGCCAACGAAGAAAGTAATGCTGAATGCGGTTCGCCGATCGTTTCCGGTTCGATGCGTAATTGGCGCGACTGCGTCGACCGTGTTCGAGGCGCGACTCGAATCGCCGAGGCGAGATATCGAAGCCGAGCTCGGCAGTCAATGGGTCGCGCCTTTCGTCGACCGGTACGGAATCGGGCAGCCTGATCCGGGCCGGATCGCTTTCTCTTTCTATCGGCTGCTCGACGAGTTTTTCTGATTCATCGGGTGGTCACGGGCGGCGCGCGAAACGGTTTTTCTGTCCCGCGCGTCGCCGTGGTCGATGCGGTTGCAGCCGCGACAAACCCGGCCGCACGGCACCGCTCGACTCACCGTCAACCCGCGCCCGTCTGCCACCCGAGCCCGAGGCTCTTCTGCACCGACACGTAGTCCTTGATCAGTTCGGCCTGCCCGGCAATCACGTTCTGTTGCGCGGAAAGCGCTTCGCGCTGCGTATCGAGCAGGTCGATCATCGATGCGACGCCCGCGCGATAGCGTTCATCCATCAGCGATCGCGAATGCACGGCGGAGGTTTGAACCCTGGTGAGCGCAACGACATGCTCGCGCTGGTGTCCGTAGCGCTGCAATGCCGTATTGGCATCCTGCAACGCACCGAGCACCGCCTTCTGATAGTTCGCTTCCGCTTCGTCGCGCGATGCTTCGGCCGCGCGCACCGCGCCACGCGTGCGCCCGAAGTCGAGAATGTTCCATTGCAGATACGGCGCGCCGACCCACGTGAAGTTCTGCTTGCGGAGCAGGTGGCCCGGATCCGTCGCGCTGAAGCCGAGATCGCCGAGCAGCGTCACCTTCGGGAAGTAATCGGCGACATGCTCGCCGATCTGGGCATTGCTCGATGCGAGCCGGCGCTCGGCCGCGCGAATGTCGGGGCGCTGCTTCAGCAGCGTGGCCGGATCGCCGATCGCGACGCTGCCGGGCAGCGACGGCAGCGGCGCGGCCGGTGTCGTCAGCGCCGCGTCGAGCGCACCCGGCGCGCGCCCCGTCAGGATCGCGAGCCGGTCGAGCGATTCCGTCACCTGCGCGTCGAGCGGGATCAGCGAGGCTCGCGTGTTCTCGACCTGTGTCGTCAGGCGTTCGATGTCGGCATCGGCCGCGACGCCGCGCGCGCGGCGCTGCTGCGTGAGTTCAAGCATCTTCTGTTGCAACTCGGCGGTGCGTCGCGACAGCGCAAGCCGCTGCTGCTGATCGCGGAGGTCGACATACGAGTTCGCGACTTCTGCCGCGATCGACACCTGCGTGTCGGCGAGATCGGCGTCGACGGCTTCCGCTTGCGCGGACGCGGCTTCGACCGCCCGGCGCGTACCGCCGAACAGGTCGATTTCCCAGGTTGCGTCGAAGCCTGCCGAATAGAGCTGCAGCGGACCCGAGCCGCCCAGCGATGGCGATGCACTGCCCGACTGGTTCGAGCCGTTCGACGGCAGCAGCGAACCGAGCGCGCTGATATCCGGCTCGCGCATGCGGATGGCGGCGACGGTGGCGGACGATTTCGGCAACTGCGCCGCGCGCTGTTGCGAGAGCTGCGCGCGCGATGCGCGCAAGCGTGCCTGCGCAGCGTGCAGATCGGGGTTGTACGCGAGCGCCGCAGTGATCAGGTCGTCGAGCTGGCGATCGTTGAGCGCGTGCCACCACGCGCTCGGTGCGGGCGCGGCGGTGTCGACACCGGAGGCCGGCGCGCGCACGAAGATCGGCGCATCCGGTGCGGCAGGCGCGCCGCGGTAGTCGGGGCCGACCGTGCAGCCGGCGAGCAGGCACGCGGCCGCACACAGCGTGAGCACGGGGCGGCGGGGCAGGAAGAAGGGTTTCATCGCGTAAGACGGTTCAGTGGCCGGACGACATCGGCTGCGGCCCGCGCGGCGTTCTCAGCAGCAGCGCGAGCGGCACGCAGGCGAGCAGTGCAAGGCCCAGCAGATAGAAGGTTTCGGAATAGGTCATCACGACGGCCTGGACCTGGATCTGCTGCGCCAGCTGTCCGAGCGCGCGCATGTTCGAATACGCGAGATCGCCGGTGTGTGCGAACCAGTTGGCCGCGTAGGCCGACAGCCGGTCCTGCCCGATCAGCGAGTTCGCCGTCACCGATTCGCGCAGCGCGGCCGTATGGAAGGTCGTGCGCCGGTCGATCACGGTGCCGATGATCGCGAGCCCGATCGAGCCGCCGAGGTTGCGTGCCATGTTGTAGAGCCCGGCTGCGTCGCCGGAGTCTTCGCGTGCGACGGCCGCCATCGATGCCTGGTTGAGCGGCATCATCGCGAGCATCTGCGCGACGCCGCGAATCAGCTGCGACCAGACGAAGTCGTGGCCGACGCTCTGCGCGGTCAGGCTGATGTCGAGCATGCAGCTCAGGCAGAACAGCAGCAGCCCGGAGATCACGAGGATGCGGAAATCGACCTTGCCGAGCAGGCGCGGCAGGATCGGCATCACGAGAAAGGCCGGCAGCCCCGACAGCAGCATGATTGCGCCCGCCTGTTCCGCGTTGTAGCCGGCGACGATCGCGAGGAACTGCGGCAGCAGGTAGGACACGCCGTACAGGCCGGCACCGACCGCGGACACGATCACGATCACGCTCGCGTAGCGCGGGTTGCGCATCAGCGACAGCCGCATGATCGGCCGCTTCGCGAAGCGTTGCGACAGCGCGATCAGGATCATCCCGGCGAGCGACACCAGGCTCAACGTGACGATCATCTGCGATTCGAACCAGCGTTCGCGCTGGCCTTCCTCGAGCACGACGGTGAGCGAGCTCAGCCCGATCGCGAGGCCGGCGATCCCGAGCCAGTCGGCGTTGAAGAACGTGCTCCATTGCGGACGGTCGGACGGCAGCCCGAACCACAGCAGCCCCATCAACAGCACGCACACCGGCAGGTTCAGGAAAAAGCACCAGCTCCAGTTCACGTTTTCCGCGAGCCAGCCGCCGAGCACCGGGCCGAACAGCGGCCCGAGCAGCACGATCAGGCCGAACAGCGTCATGCCGACCGGCAACTGAGACAGCGGCAGCCGCGTGCGGATGATGGTCTGCGCGGTCGGGATCAGCGCGCCGCCGGTGAAGCCCTGGCCGATCCGGCCGGCGATCATCATCGGCAGCGAATGCGACCAGCCGCACATCATCGAGAACGCGATGAACAGCGCGGAATTCGTCAGCAGGAAATTGCGCAGCCCGAACACGCGCGTGAGCCACGCGGCGAGCGGGATCATCACGATCTCCGACATCAGGTAGCCGGTCGAGATCCACGTGCCTTCGGTGCCGGTCGCGCCGATTTCACCCTGGATCTGCGGCAGCGCGGAATTCGTGATCGAGATGTCGAGCGTCGCCATCAGCGCGCCGAGCGCGCCGGCCGCGACCGCAATCCAGTCGGTCACGCTCGCACGGCCTTCATGCGGCGGCGCGGGCATCGTGGCGGACGGTTCAGCCATGATGCGACTCGTCGCGGGCCGAGCGTGTATCGACGTCGACCGTCACCGACAGCCCCGGCAGCAGCATGCGCTGCGCGCGGGCGTTCGCGGCGAGGCGGATGCGCACCGGCACGCGCTGGACGATCTTCGTGAAGTTGCCGGTCGCATTCTCGGGCGGCAGGAGGGCGAACTGCGCGCCGGTGCCGGGTGCGAAGCTGTCGACGACGCCGGACAGCGCACCGTCCGGCAATGCGTCGACGTGCAGTTCGACCGGCTGGCCGATACGCATGTTGCCGATCTGCGTTTCCTTGAAGTTCGCGACGAGGTAGATCGAATCGACGGGCACCACGGTCATCAGGCGCGTGCCGGGCTGCACGTATTGACCGACGCGCACCGTGCGATCGCCCACGCGGCCGGCGAGAGTGCTGCGCACGATCGTGTTGTCGAGGTCGAGCTGCGCCTGTGCGGCACTGGCCTGCGCGGCTTCGAGCTGCGCGCGCGCCTGCTGGAGCTGGGCGGTGAACGACGCGATCTGCGTGCGTGCGGCCGCGATCGACGCATTGTTCGCGGCGAGCGTCGCGACCGCCTGATCGCGCGTGCTCTTCAGGTCTGCCACACGTTCGTGCGTCTCCGCACCGGTCGCCGCGAGCGGCGCATAACGCGCGTATTCGTCGCCGGCGTGCTGCGCATTGATCCGCGACACCTTCGCCTGCGCGTCGGCCTGTTCGAGATTCGCACGCTGCTGGCTGATGTCGGCCTCGGCGCGTGCGATATCCGCGCGGCGTGCATCGACGGTCGCAAGCGATTGCGCGAGCGCAACCTGGTACTGGCGGACGTCGAGTCGCACGAGCGGATCGCCGGCCTTCACGGCCTGGTTGTCGCGGACATACACATCGGTCACGTAGCCGGCGACCTTCGGCGCGGCAGTCATGCTGTCCGCCTGCAGGTACGCGTCGTTGGTACTTTCGATGAAACGGCCGACCGTCCACCAGCGGCCGAGCCAGACGGCGCCGCCGATCGCCGCGAGCACGGCGACGACGAGCAGGATGCGCCGCTTCGATCCGTTTCCGGATTTGCCTGCCGAGCCGCTTCCGTTTCGCGGCGTTGTTCCGTTTTCCTGACGATCTGCTTGCTGTGGCGGGTCTTGCGGCGTCGACATTCCGGTGTCCAATTTATTCCAAGTGGAAGAATTATTCCAGTTGATAAAATTGTGTCAAGTAGAATATCGATCGATCGAATGACGGGGAAGGCATGAACGAAGCGAAGAAGCTGCGCCGAACGTCGGCGGGCGGCTACGCCCGCGGCGACGAAACGCGCCAGCGGATCATCGAGGCGGCGATCGAACTGTTCGGCGAGCGCGGGTTCGCGGGTGCGTCGACACGCGAGATCGCCGCGATGGCCGGCGTGAACGCGCCGGCGCTCCAGTATTACTTCGAGAACAAGGAGGGCGTGTACCGCGCGTGCGTCGAGGCGATCGCGGAGAACGGCAGGGAAGTGTTCGCACCGTCGGTCGGCCATGCGAGGGCGATGCTCGATGCGGACGCGGACGTCGACGTGCTGATCGACGCGTTCATCGGGCTGCTGCGCGCGCTGTCGGACCGGATGTTCACTGCGCCGAAGACGATGAACCAGCGGATGTTCTTCGCACGCGAGCAAGGCGGCCAGGAGCCGGCGAGCGCGAGCGAGATCCTGATGAAGCGCATGCGCAAGCCGCTCAACGACGTGAGCGCCGAACTGATCGGCCGTATCTCGGGCCGGCCGGCCAACGATCCCGTCACCCGATTGCGCGCGCTGAGCCTGTTCGGGCAGATCACGGTGTTCCACATCGCGCAGCGTTCGGCGTTGCAGTTGCTCGAATGGGAGGCGTTCGAGGGCGAGCGCGCGGCATTGCTGATCGACACGATCGCCGACCAGACACGCGTGCTGCTCGAGCAATGGCATGCGCAGCGCGACGTATCGGCTGCCGATCCGGAAGCCGGCGCGAAGCGCGGGCAGGACGCGGCGGCGAAACGTGCGGCCAAGGCGAAGGCGGGGGCATCGGCGCCCGCCGCGACAAGCACGCGGCGCGTGAACAAGCCCGCCTCGCGTTGAGCGCGGGGCGGCATCGCCCCAGGCCGGTCAACCCGGCTTGCGCCCCGGTTCGGCGGGCGACGGCGGCCGGGCCGCCGGTTCTGCAGCATGGCCGTTGCCGCTGTTGTCACCGTCGCCGCCATTGTCGCCATTGCCGCCGTTTTCGCCTTCGACGACAGGCCGCGATCCGTCCGCATAGGCGACGACGCTGCGCTGCGGATTGGCGATACGGATGCCGCGTTCGCGGAACGTCTCCGCGATCCGCCGGTTGAATTCACGCTGCACGCTCCAGCGCGTCGCGTCCGTGCATTGCATCTGTCCGGACAGCGCGAGTGCCGCGCCGTCGACCTGGTCGATCCCCCAGTAGCTGAAGTCCGACAGGATGCCGTCGCGGTATTTCGGATCGTCGCGCAACGCCGCGCCGATCTCCTTCAGCGTCGCGATCGCGCGATCGATATCCTCGCCGTAGGCAATACTGATCTTGACGGCGGCGTTGCCGAGCCCGCGATTCGTGTTGTTGACGGTCGTCACGGAGCTGAACGGGATCGTGTACAGCGACCCGTCGCCCGCGCGCAGCCGCACGGTGCGGATCGACAGGTACTCGACCGTACCCGACACGCCGGCGAGCGTGACCCAGTCGCCGACCTGCATCGCGTTTTCCATCAGCAGGAAGATCCCGGTGATGAAATCCTGCACGAGCTTCTGCGAGCCGAAGCCGAGCGCGACACCGAAGATGCTCGCGCCGGCAAGCAGCGGGCCGACGTTCACGCCGAGCTGGCTGAGGCCCGTCAGCACGACGACGAGCGCGATCATCACGAACAGCAGCGAGCGCAACATCGGCAGCAGCGTGCGCAGTCGCGCCGCGCGCACGAGATTGCCTTCGCGCGTCCATCGTTGAAGGCGGCGCTCGATCGCGATGTTCGCGGCTTCCCACACGAGGAGCGCGACGATGGCCGCGATCGCGATCGTCACCAGCGCCGACGCGAGGCGGTGGCCGATGGTGCCGGTTTCGAACGCGCGGAAGATCGGCACGCCCCAGATCTGCAGCAGCAACACGACGGTCACGATGCCGATCGCGCCCGACACGATCTGGCGCAGCAGCGGGTAGTAGCGGTACGCGTGCAGGTGGACGAGCGTGCGGTCTTCGTCGCGGCCCTGGAACAGCCGCGCGAGCGCGCCGAACACGACGATCGAGACCATCCGCATGCCGATCATCACGGCGATCGAGCGGCCGCCGAGCGTGATCAGCACGCGATAGCCGTTGTGGACGTCGAGCGCCCACACGAACCACAGCGCCATCACGATGAATACCGACACGGGGGCCCACGCGTCCGCGAGCGCATTCGCGACCATCTCGAAGGACGCACGGTCGTCGCCGGCCGCGCGAATCCGCGCGGCGACGGGCTGGCGGCACCGCAGGATCAGCGCCGACACCATCAGGTGCCCGACGAGCGCGACGGCTTTCAGCAGGGCGACATGACCGGCCTCGCTGAGGCCGAAGCTCGCGGCGATCTCGACAGCGGCCGTGCAGGCGCCGACCACGATCACGATCCGCGCGATCGAGCGTTGCGCGAAATCGGCCCACGCATCGCTGATGTGCAGCAACCGCAATTGCCGCGCATCGGGCTGGAAGAACAGCCGGCTGACGATCGTGACGAGCCGGCAGATCACGTAGATGTCGATCAGCGCTTCGAGCGCGGATTCGATCGGGGTGCCCGTCTCTCCGATCGCGGACATCGTCAGGCTCGCGACACCGACGAACACGAGCAGCGGCACGGCCCGCAACGCAAGGCTGACGAGCGCGCGCGGCATCCGGTGCAGCAGCGTGGTGTGGCGGCGCGCGTGGCCTCGGCCTGGTGACGGCGCGGGGGCGGTGTCGGGTGCATTGGCGGGATCGGCGGCGTCGGGTTTGGCGGGGGTGTCCGGCGGTGCGTCGTCGTCATCGGGCGTGGCGGAGTCCGGCGCGGTGCGGCGCGACGTGTCGGCACGCCGTGCGGCCACCGCGGCCAGCGCGCGTCGCAACAGCCGCTTTGCCAACCATTCGATGAAGAGCGCGGGCACGAGCACGGCGACGATGATCCAGAACGCGTGCGCGAGATCCGCGCGCTCGTCGGCTCGCACCAGCCTGTCGTGCCACCAGTTTCCGACCGAGCCGACATCGAGCAGCGAGTGCAGCGACTCCTTCAGCGCGCCGCCGATTTCGGTGGCCCAGCGCGATCCCTGCCGGACGAGCATCGACGCGAGCCCGTTCGACGTGAGCGCGCCCGGGGCCGCGGCAGCCGATGCGCCGCTGGCCGCCACCGCATTGCTTGCAGCGACCGCGGGTGCGCTCAGCGCGCCGACGGCCGCGATCGCACGCAGCGTCGTTTCGACCTGCGCCCGATCGCGGGGATTTTCGAGCACGTCGAGTGCCTGCCGAGCCTGTTGCGGCGTCAGCGCGGGCGCGGTGCCGGAAGCGGCCGACGCGGCGGCCGGGGCGGGAGCGGCCGCGTGAGCGGCCGTGACGACGGCGGCAAGCAGCCAGCCGAGGAGGATATGTCGCATGGAGTGGGCATGCGGGCGCGCATCGGCGCGCGGCCCGCCGGGCTGAACGATGGACGGGAAGTTAACATGATCGCGCCCGGAACCGAATAGTTCCGTCGACGATCATTCGAATCGGGCATGCACGATGCGGCGCGGCCGTTCGCGGCACGTTTCCGCGGTCATGTGGCTGACGCAGGGAGGGTGAGGCGACTCGATTGCCGGCGTGTAAGGCGCGCGTAATGCCCGCTTGCGGGCAACGGCGAGCGCCGCGCGCATCGCGCCGAATTCATCCGGAATCCTGCCAAATCACGCTTCCCCGTCGTGAAAAACCGGCAGGACGTGTTCCGCGATTTCTTCGATGACGTCGCGCACGGGCCGGTCGGAGCCCGGATTCAGCGTGACGTGATGTGTTCCTGCCGCGCGCATGTTCCGCAGGATGTCGATCAATGCGCGGCGGCCGGTTGCATAACCGAGCGGCAATGCGGTGGCCGGCGCATCGGGATCCGCGACGAGGTCGACGCGCATCGACACGCCGAACGCGCGAAAGGCCGGCGACGCGAGCCTTTCAACCGCCGCGCGCCACATCGAATAGCGTGCGCGTTGCGTGTCCGGATCGCGGTGATACGTCATCCAGCCGATCGAGTGACGCGCGATCCAGTCGACGCTTTGCCCGCCCGAGCCGACCGCCAGCATCGGCACCGCGTCGGCGCCGCGAGGCAGCAGCGTGAAGTCGGGCGCATCGGGCGGCGCCTCGTCGGGCAGCACGCGCGATGGCACGCCGAGCGCGGCCGCGACGACGTCCCAGTGCGCGCGGTACCGGTCGCGGCGCGTTTCCGCGTCGACACCGAACGCCGCATATTCGGGCGGCCGATCGCCGGAGCCGAGCCCGAGGATGAAGCGTCCGCCCGACAGCGTCGCGACCGACAGCGCGCCTTTCGCGATATGCAGCGGATGGCGCAGCGGCAGCACGATCGCGCCGCTGGCGAGTGCAATCCGGCGCGTGCGTGACGCCAGTGCGCCGAGCAGGACCCACGGGTCGAGGTGGCCGACCGGGTCGGGATAGTCGGCGCTGTTCAGCGGCACGTCGCGAATCCACAGCGCGCGAAAGCCGAGCGTGTCGGCCAGCGCCGCGAGTTCGAGTTGCTCGTCGAAGTCGGCGACGACATGGCCGGTGCGAAGCAGCGGCAACGTGAGGCCGATCGACAACTGCCCGGCCGAAAAGACGCGATGCGCGACGTCGGGGCGGGCAGGGGCGGGCGTGGTCATGTCGGTTCCTTGGAGGCGGGGCAAAGCGGGCGCGACGTTGCGTGTCCGAATGCTAGCGTGTTTGCGCGCCAGCTGCGCGGCACGGCATGCGCAGCGCCCGATCGGGCGTGAGCGGTGACGTCGAGGCAACGGGAGCCATGCGGGCGGCACGCCGGGCATAATCGGTGCTTTCGATCATTGGGAACGGCGAATCCAGATGAATACGCTTCAACACGCGGTGATCGGTCTGGCGGCGAGCGCGATGTTTTTCACGGTTGCGTCCGACGCGCGCGCGGACGATGCGCAGCGTACCGCTATCTGCAAGACCGCCGAGGAAACGGGCTACACGGCCGACATCCGCAATTGCCTGCGGCTGAAATACGACGAGGCCGACCGACGGTTGAATGCCGTCTACAAGACGAAGATGGCGAGCCTGGATGCACAGGGGAAGGCGCGGTTGCGCGACGACGAGCGCCGCTGGCTCAAGACGCGGGATGCCGCCTGTGCCGAATCGCGGCAGCCCGATGCAGGCGGTACGCTCGGGCTCGTGGAGGTTGACAGTTGCTTCGTCGGCGAAACCGAACGCCGCGTCAAGGTCATCGAGGCCTTTCGTTGAGGTGTCGCGCGTGCCCCCGCGTTATGCCACCCGCAGCGTCGTGCCGCACAGCGTGAGGCCGAGGCGCGACGCCACGCGCTGTGACGCGCGGTTGTCGCTGTCGGTGCTGTAGAACAGCGTGCGGGTTCGAAGCGACGGCAGCCGCGACCACGCGGCGGTCACGGCTGCCGCGAGGCCGCGCCCCCGGAATGCAGGGGCCGTCACGAGACCGAGTTCGGCACCGACTTCGGACAGTCGCGCGGCGAATGCGACCGATGCGACTTCTCCGTCGACGACGGCCGCGCACCACGGCGCCCACAGATCGGCGGCGCCTTGAAACCCCATCGAGAACAGGCCTTCGGGCATCCCGCGCGTCGACAGCGCGTGCAGCAGATGCCGGCCCGCGTCGCTGTCGCCGTCGATCAGCTCGACGTGTGCGTCGGTGTCGAAACCGAGTGCGTGCGGCAGCGCGTAGACGAGGCCGATGTTCCAGTGCAGAACGGGGGCGAGCAGCGCCAGATAGCGTTCGAGATGCGCGGGCTGGGTGAAGTCCGCCGATGGCGTTTCGCTGTCGGCCAGCCGCGCCAGTTCTTCTGCGACAGGAAAGGGCACGTCGGCGCGTACGCCCGCGAGGTTGCGTTCCGCGCATCTGCCGAGCCAGAAGCGGGGTCCGGGCGAGCAGTCGGGATCGTTCTCGCGTTCGATCCGGCGATCCGGATGCAGCCGGAACAGCGTCCGGTAGTCGATATCCAGCCAGTCGTGTGTATCAGGCATAGGTCGGGCAGGGGGCTCCCGTCAGGTGGCGGCGAGTTGCGCGAAGCAGGCCGGGGCGGGCCCGCGCGTCCGTTCGTGCGTATGCGGCACTGTGGGGCGATTGTAAGCCGGTCGGCAATCGCGCGCGGATGCAACGACGCGACATCGGTGCGGGACGTGCCGGCGCGGCATGACGACATCGCGGCATGCCCGGCCGAGGGTCGCCGATCCGGCACGCGTTTCAGTTTCGAAACGTCCGCGCTGCTTGCCGGTGCGCGATTCGCCGCGATGGCCCCGCTGTGGCCCGCGCGGCCTTGCGGCGTGAAGCATGGTGCGCTCCTTGCATATCTGTACGGGCCGTGAGCGCGGTCGCGGACGCAGTCGGTCCGGCGATCGCTTCAGTGGGTCGGACGTATCGGATACGGGGACAAGAGAATGAAAACAGACCGAATCGCAACATGTCGTGTTGCAAACATGAATCGCCGACCTGCCTGGGTACTCGCTTCGCCGTTGATCGAGGCGACCTGAGCGCGCGGCTTTCCGTTCCATCCGAGCAATCGGGTTTGTTCTGAACGACGACGTGCAGGTGTGACGCACGAGGCCGACTGGTGCCGGTCGGCCGTCGGGGACGAACTTCGACCAGCTGTGGATGGCCCGGCCCGGAACCCGGATCGTCATGCTGGCGCGCGCAACGCGAATCGTCGCGCGGCGCGGGCGTTCGCGCGCCGTGTATTGCGCCGGCGCGACGGGCCCGAACCGGATCGCACCGGAAAGCCGGCCGCGCATCGATGTGTCCGGCACCGCGGAATACATGCAGTCCAGGGGAAGCGTTCGCCGGCCGCAGCATGGCGGGCGCCGCGAAATTGTGCTGTCAGTTGATCCACTACCCCGATGGATCAATTGTTGAAGCGCCCATCGCCGAGTGGCTGATGGGCGTCTTTTTTTGTGCGCCGGTTTGCGACGCGGGCCATCGGCCCGATCGCGCGGCGTTCTGTATCATGTGCTGGCGTGCCTGGCTGCCCGTGCGGGCGCACGGCTTGCCGGCGCGCCCGATCACGCGTTGCCAACATGAACGACACAGCCCTGCACGACCCCTCAACCGCCGGCATCGATCCGGCCGCACTCGATGCGCTGCAGACGTTCGTCGAACGTCATCCGCGCCTGCTGGTACTGACCGGCGCGGGCATCAGCACCGACTCCGGCATTCCCGGCTATCGCGACCGCAACGGCCAGTGGATGCGCTCGCCGCCGATTCAGCTCCAAGAATTCCTCGGCTCCGATGCCGCGCGGCGGCGTTACTGGGCGCGCAGCATGATCGGCTGGCCCGTCGTCGGCCGCGCGCAGCCGAACGGATCGCACGTCGCGCTCGCGCGGCTCGGCGGCGCGGGGCGGATCGAGCGTCTCGTCACGCAGAACGTCGACGGCCTGCACCAGCGCGCGGGCAGCGGCGACGTGATCGAACTGCACGGCGGCATCGACGGCGTCACGTGTCTCGACTGCGGCGCGCATCATGCGCGCGCGACGATCCAGGTCATGCTCGAGGCCGACAATCCCGAGCTGCTGGGCGCGCAGGCCGAGCCTGCCGCAGACGGCGACGCGCATCTCGAATGGGCGGCGCTCGACACGTTCCGCATCCCGGCGTGCCCCGCGTGCGGCGGGCTGCTGAAGCCGGCGGTCGTGTTCTTCGGCGAAAACGTGCCGCGCGAGCGCGTGGCGCTCGCGTCGCAGGCACTCGATGCGGCCGATGCGCTGCTCGTCGTCGGCTCGTCGCTGATGGTGTATTCCGGCTACCGTTTCTGCGTGTGGGCGCAGGCGCAGCACAAGCCGGTCGCCGCGCTCAATCTCGGCCATACGCGCGCCGATCCGATCCTGACGCTGAAGGTCGAGGCGCGCTGCGCACCCGCGCTCGACGCGCTCACCGCGCGGCTGGGCCTCGCGGGCCACGCACCGGAGCACGCATCGTGACCGATCCGACCGCTTCGCCCGATCCGTCCGCGCGGCTGTCGGCGCCGGCAGCCGAACGCAATCGCGGGCCGATCCTCGACGTCTTGCGCCGCGTGTTGCCGGCGAGCGGCCGCGTGCTCGAAATCGCGAGCGGCACGGGCCAGCACGTCGTCCACTTCGCACAGGCGCTGCCGGGCCTGCACTGGCAACCGAGCGATCCCGATGCGCAGGCGCGCCGCTCGATCGCCGCGTGGGTTGCCCATGCGGGCCTCGCGAACGTTGAAGGGCCGCTGGCGTTCGACGTGCGCGACGCGTCGTGGCCGGTCGACGCGCTCGACGCGATCGTCTGCATCAACATGATCCACATCTCGCCCTGGGCCTGCACCGACGCGCTGTTCGCGGGCGCGTCGCGCCTGTTGCGGCCGGGCGGCGTGCTGTTCCTGTACGGGCCGTATCGCCGCGAGGGCCGGCACACGGCGCCGTCGAACGAGGCATTCGACCTGCAACTGCGCAGCCGCGACCCGTCGTGGGGCGTGCGCGATCTCGAAACCGTCGTCGCGCTCGGCCTCGATCGCGGGCTCGACTGCATCGAGGTGGTCGAGATGCCGGCGAACAACCTGAGTGTCGTGTTCCGGCGGCTGCCGCACGCGGAGCAGTGACACGCAAGCGCGCATCGCCGCCGGGTTTCCACTATCCTTTCGCCTGTGCGCGCGACCCGGTTCGGGTCGCGCCCCGTTTTTTCCGGAGAATTGACTAATGGGCAAACAAGCAATCGGTGTGATCGGGCTCGCGGTGATGGGCCGCAATCTCGCACTCAATATCGAGAGCCGCGGTTACGCGGTGTCTGTGTACAACCGCAGCCGCGAGAAAACCGACGAACTGATCGCCGAATTCCCCGGCCGCAACCTGGTGCCGACCTATACGCTCGAGGAATTCGTCGCGTCGCTCGAAACGCCGCGCCGGATCCTGATGATGGTGAAGGCCGGCGAAGCGACCGATGCGACGATCGCATCGCTCAAGCCGCTGCTCGAGAAGGGCGATGTGCTGATCGACGGCGGCAACACGCATTTCACCGACACGATCCGCCGCAACCAGGAACTCGCGCAATCGGGCCTGCACTTCATCGGCACCGGCGTGTCGGGTGGCGAAGAGGGCGCGCTGCGCGGCCCGTCGATCATGCCTGGCGGCCAGCGTGACGCGTACGACCTCGTCGAGCCGATCCTCAAGCAGATCGCCGCGAAGGCGCCGTCGGACGGCGAGCCGTGCGTCGCCTACATGGGCCCGGACGGTGCGGGCCACTACGTGAAGATGGTCCACAACGGCATCGAATACGGCGACATGCAGCTGATCGCCGAAAGCTACTCGGTGCTGAAGGACGTCGCGGGCCTGACCAACGACGAACTCGGCGCGGTGTACACCGAATGGAACCAGGGCGAACTCGACAGCTACCTGATCGAG
The DNA here is from genome assembly GCF_000466765.1 of Burkholderia sp. AU4i. Lineage (NCBI taxonomy): Bacteria > Pseudomonadati > Pseudomonadota > Betaproteobacteria > Burkholderiales > Burkholderiaceae > Burkholderia > Burkholderia sp. AU4i. The sequence continues at coordinate 49,340 of NZ_ASSI01000104.1, forward strand.
ATCACGTCGAAGATCTTCGGCAAGAAGGACGAAGAGACCGGCAAGCACCTCGTCGACGTGATCCTCGATCGCGCCGCGCAGAAGGGCACCGGCAAGTGGACGAGCCAGAACGCGCTGGATCTCGGCGTGCCGCTGCCGCTCATCACCGAGTCGGTGTTCGCGCGCGTGCTGTCGTCGCTGAAGACCGAGCGTGTCGCGGCCAGCAAGATCCTGTCGGGCCCGGCCGCCGCGCCGTTCGACGGCGATCGCGCCGCGTTCGTCGAAGCGGTGCGCCGCGCGCTTTACCTGAGCAAGGTGATCTCGTACGCGCAGGGCTTCGCGCAACTGCGCACGGCATCCGAAGAATACGGCTGGAACCTCGATCTCGGGACGATCGCGAAGATCTTCCGCGCGGGCTGCATCATCCGCGCGCGCTTCCTGCAGAAGATCACGGACGCGTACGCGAAGGATCCGGCGCTCGCGAACCTGCTGCTCGATCCGTACTTCAAGGACATCGCCGCGAATTACCAGGCGTCGCTGCGCGACGTCGTGGTGGCCGCGGTGAAGGCAGGCGTGCCGGTACCGGCGTTCGCGTCGGCCGTCGCGTACTTCGACAGCTATCGTTCGGAGCGGCTGCCGGCGAACCTCGTGCAGGCGCAGCGAGACTTCTTCGGCGCGCACACGTTCGAGCGTACCGACAAGCCGGGCAGCTTCCACGCGAACTGGTCCTGACCGGCCGGCGGGGGCGGCATTGTTGCGAAAATCTATTCTTTGAATAGGGTTTTTCTATCCCGGATGCCGGCATTGTTGGCTCCGGGGAAACAGTGTTTTCGTTCTTTCATGGTTTTCCCTAGGTGTTCCCGGGACTAAACTCTGTTCCATCGCTGCAGACATGGTGTGTGCGGCGGAGCAAAAAAATCCCGGAGGTAATCATGAAATCGCTGATCGCAACGTTCGCCGCAGCTGCCGTTCTCGCCGTTCCCGCCGTCTCGTTCGCCCAACAGAATGCGCCCGTCACCCGTGCACAGGTGAAGGCCGACCTGGTCGCCGTCCAGCAGGCCGGCTACAAGCTGGGCAGCGACCGTACGAACTACCCGGAAAGCATTCAGGCCGCTGAAGCCCGCCTGAACCCGCAACAGAACGTTGCCGCTGCCGACACGACCGGCTATGGCGCACAACCGGCTGCCGCACAAGAATCCGGCGCACCGGCCAAGGCCAAGACCGGCTGGCAAGTCAAGCGCATCGCTGACGACGCGCCGATCTACAAGGGTCGTTAATGCGGGTTCGGTCGGTGCGGCCGCGTTGGCGGCCCGATCCGTCCCCTGAAGTACGAACAGCCCGTCGTTCCGGATAGCGGAACGACGGGCTGTTTTCATTGGTGGCGCGCGTATTGCGCCGACCGTCGGTTCAGTGCAGCGGGCGCCTGCCGCGCCCGATATCCCGGAACAGCGCTTCCGCCGGTTCCAGCACCTGCAGCCACGTTTCGTCGTAGCCGCTCAGCGTGTCGAGCGCGTCGCGCAGCCGCTCGATCGCGAGGACCGGCAGCTCGACGCTGTGGCGCGTGGCGCCGGTCATGTGCGCGACGCTCGCCAGCTGGACGAGCGCATCGGCCGCCTCGGCGACGTCGGTCGCGAACAGCAGGTGCCGGTTGAGCAATTCGACCAGGCCGCTGGAACCGGAGAAATCGTCGGCGTTGAGCTGCACGGAAAGAAACGTCGCGTTGTTCATTGTCATGCTCCTCGTTGTCGTTGGATCGCGCAGTGCATCACCGAGTATAGGTGGCGATCGCGGGGGAGAATGTGACGGGATCGATACGGCAGGCGTGGGTGGCGAGGCGTGCGGAAGATCCGCGGCAGGCCCGCCCGGCGGGGCTCGCAGGCGGCCGGCGCGCTGCTGCGGCACCGCAAGATTGTTGCCGGATCAGGCATCGGGCGCGGCCTTGACCGCCACAAATGGTATCTTTGCCGATCGGAACGGCGCGAAAAAGGGGCCGGTGAGCCCATCGCGCCGATGTTCCGCTGTGGAAACTGACGGCCGCGAGAGCGGTCGGATACTGATTGGTCCGGCCGTCCGGCCGGACATCGTGCGTCGCGCGCCGGGGGGCGGTGGGCGGCGCAACGACGCAAATCCGGGAGGACCCTTGAGAGAAACTATTCCCATCCACGATGCGCCGACGCGCTGGCTGCCGCAGGCGGCACTCGTTGCCGCGGCCATCGCGCTGACGGGTTGCACGATGACGCCGTGGACCGACAGCTGGCAGCCGGCGCGCCAGTCGGCACCCACGTCGGCCGCGACGCCGGGCGTGATCGCCGGCTATTACCGCGTGAATCCGGGCGATACGCTCGCGGGCGTCGCGAACGCGTACGGGCAGCGCGTGCAGGACGTGGCCAGCTGGAACCACATGGCGCCGACCGATGCCGTGTATCCCGGGCAGGTGCTGCGCGTCGCGCCGCCGCCTGCGCAAACGTCGCTCGGGCAGCCGCCCTCGGCGGCCGCGCAGCCGGGCTCGCTCGCCTGGCCGGCCACCGGTGTCGTGGCGACGCCGTTCACGGCCGGCAGGACGCGCGGCATCGTGATCGCCGCGTCCGGCCCCGACCATTCGGTGCGGGCCGCGGCGGCCGGACGCGTGGTTTATGCGGGGTCCGGCGTCAAGGCCTACGGCCCGCTCGTGATCCTGAAGCATGAGAACGGGCTCATCACGGCCTACGGGCACAACGGCAAACTGCTGGTCAACGAAGGCGACGCGGTGCGCCAGGGCCAGCCGGTCGCCGAAATGGGCACCGACGCGAGCGGCCGTTCGACGTTCGAGTTCGAAGTGCGCCAGAACGGCAAGGTCGTCGATCCGATCAACTTCCTGCCGCGCAACGGCGGCTGACGGCCCGCCTCGCCCCGTGTGCGCCGGGCGGCGCACACGTTCAGGCGTTTCCCGCCTTCATCCTTTCCCGAGCGTCACCGCGCCCGACTGTCTCGCGTGATTGCCGAGCCAGCGAATGCCCAGTGCGAGCGCCGCCGCGCCGATTGCGATCAGCGAACACTGGATCGCGACCGGCAGGTAGCCATGCGGCCGCGGATCGACGAATGGGTAGGGATACCAGTTCTCCAGCGCGCCGCGCACGAGCGTATAGCCGAGATAGACGACCGGAAACGCGAGCCACGCGAACGCGCTGCGCCGCGGGATCGGCAGGCGCGGCTCCACGTACAGCCAGTCGCACAGCACGACGAGCGGCACGATCCGGTGCAGTACCCAGTTGTTGAACGCCGGCGTGACGTGGCGCAGCGCATCGAGCCGCGCGAGCAGGAGCTCGTAGACGATCGCGGTGATCAGGACGTACAGCACCGCGGCGCCGCGCATCGATTCGTAGCGAGCCGAGCCGGGGCGGGCGATGCGCCAGAGCCCGGCGGCGAGCATCGCGGCCGCGTAGAGGCTGCTCAGTTGCGTGAAGTAGCTGAGAAAGTTGCCGAGCTCGAATGCAGGCATGCCCCAGTAACCGGCGATGCTGTGCAACGTCGTCGACACCGCGAGCAACGCGGCGGTCAGCCGATAGGCCGCAACGAAGAACGCCTTGCTCATGATGCGCGCGCAACGTCGACACCAAAGCTTCATCGTGCCACAGCCGTTTACGGGCGCGATGCGGATTTTCCATATGACGGCCCGCGCGGCGCGTGCGTTGACGATTCGTCCGATATTTGACCTCGCCGCACAAAACCGGACGCGCGTGCGGCTACAATCGTGGCAGCTTTGCCGGGCTGCCGAGCCGATTGCGGCATGCGCCCATCCCCGCATACAACACGAGACGAAGCATGAGAAACATCCTCGCGAAACAGACGCGCTACAGCTCGCCCGCGATCTTCTTCCACTGGGCCGTGTTCGCGCTGGTGGCGCTGGCCTACCTGGCCATCGAGATCCGCGGGCCGAAAGGCAGCGACAGCCGGGTGTTCTGGATGAACGTGCACCTCACCGCGGGCACGCTCGTGCTCGTGCTGTCGGTGCCGCGCGTGCTGTGGCGAGTCGTCAGCCGCGTGCCCGAGGCCATTCCGCAAACGGCGCTGCTACGCTGGCTCTCGAAGCTCGCGCATCTCGCGCTCTACGTATTCATCATCGCGCAGCCGCTGCTCGGCATCATGATGATCAACCTGGGCGGAAAGCCGGTGTCGCTCGACTGGCTCGGCGTGTCGTTCACGCTGTTCGGCCCCGACAAGGCGCTGCGGCCGACGATCAAGGAAGCGCACGAGCTGATCGGCAACGCGTTCTATTTCGTGATCGGATTGCACGCGCTGGCCGCGCTCTACCATCATTTCATCCGGCGCGACGACGTACTGCGGCGCATGGCGCCCTGAACGGCACGTTCGTTCCGGAAGCATGCAGCAGGCGGGGGCGCATGGTTGTGTTGACAACCATGCGCCCCCGCTCCGTTTACCGCCATCCGCGCTGGTCAGCGCGTTAAACATTCTGTAACATCTCGGCTGTTTTTACATTCCGCTTACTCTGCGCCGCGCATGCTGCACCGACATCGTCACCTGACCGCCTGGCTTGGCGTGCTCGCGATCTGGTTCGCGATCGCGGCGCCGCTGGTGTCGCAGTGGCGCGTCGCGCAGGCGGCCACGCCCGACGCAATTGTCTGCAGTGCAGAGCATGGCGCGCATCGGTCACCCGATGCAGGCCGCATGCACGACCACGCGCTGCATCTCGATGCGTGCGGCTACTGCGGTTTCTTCGCGCACAGTCCCGCGATCGGCGGGCCCGCCGCCACGGCACTCGCTGCCGTTCCCGTCGTTTCCGTCTCCGCCGTCGCGCCGCCTGCCGTCGCGGCGCGCACCGACCGCTATCCGCGCGCGTACCCGCGCGCACCGCCCGAGCGCGCCTGACGCGCTGTTTTCCGTTCTTTTCATCGCCGCTATCCGTGCGGCCCGTCGAGGCCGTGCGGAGGGCGTCACTCGGGCTTTCGATCATGACCATTTTCCAGTTGCGTGCGCCGCGGGCGTCACGCAATGCCTGTGCGCGGCGCATGCCGCGCGTGCTGAAACTCACCGTTCCCGCGCTTGCAGCCGGCGCATTGGCCGCGAGCGCCGCGGCAGCCGAAACGGCGCGCGCGGCCGGCGCGCCGGCCGACGATACGGCCGCGCCGCTGCCGGCCATCGAAGTCGTCGCATCGCCGCTGACGACGCCGCTCGTCGTCGTCACGGATCCGAAGACCCCGCGCCAGCCGCTGCCCGCCAGCGACGGCGCGGATTACCTGAAGACGATCCCCGGCTTCACGTCGATCCGTAGCGGCGGCACCAACGGCGACCTCGTGCTGCGCGGGATGTTCGGCTCGCGGCTGAACATCCTGGCGAACGGGATGTCGACGCTCGGCGCATGCCCGGGCCGGATGGATGCGCCGACGTCGTATATCGCACCGGAAAGCTATGACAAGGTCACCGTCCTGAAGGGGCCGCAGACCGTGCTGTACGGCCCCGGCGCATCGGCCGGCACCGTGCTGTTCGAGCGCGTGACACCGCGATTCGACAAGCCCGGCATGCGCTTCGAGGGCAGCCTGGTCGGCGGGTCGTTCGGCCGCAACGACCAGAACGTCGACGTGACGGCCGGCACGCCGGATGTCTATGGCCGCGTGACCGCGAACCACGCGCATTCGCAGGACTACAAGGACGGCAACGGCAACACCGTGCCGTCGCAGTGGGACAAATGGAACGCCGATGCGGCGCTCGGCTGGACGCCGGACGACCACACGCGCGTCGAGCTGACCGCCGGCACCGGCGACGGTTATGCGCGCTACGCGGGGCGCGGAATGGACGGCGCGCATTTCCGCCGCGAGACGTTCGGCCTGTCGTTCGACAAGAAGCACATCGGCGACGTGCTCGACCGGATCGAGGCGCGCGTGTACTACAACGAAGCCGATCACGTGATGGACAACTACACGTTGCGGCAACCCGACCCGACCAGCAGCATGCCGATGCGGATGGCGTCGGAAGTGCGGCGTCGCACGGTCGGCGCGCGCGCAGCCGCGACGTTCCGTTTTGCCGGCGACTTCAAGCTCGTGACGGGCGTGGATGCGCAATCGAACCGGCTCGACTCGCGCTCGGCGATGGGGCGGCAGAACTACGGCGACCAGCCGTGGGATGCGCAGGCGACGATGTGGAACGCAGGCGTGTTCGGCGAACTGACGTGGTACGCGAGCGAAGTGTCGCGCGTGATCGGCGGCGTGCGCGTCGACTATGCGAGCGCACGCGACAAGCGCCCGACGACGAGCGGCATGATGAAGAGCAAGCCGAATCCGACCTTCGACGACGATCGCACGCGCGTGCTGCCGAGCGGCTTCATCCGCTACGAACGCGATCTCGCCTCGCTGCCCGTCACGTGGTACGCGGGGATCGGCCATACGGAGCGTTATCCCGATTACTGGGAGCTGTTCTCCGCGAAGCGCGGGCCGGCCGGTTCGGTCAACGCGTTCTCGGCAGTGCAGCCGGAAAAGACCACGCAGCTCGACATCGGCGCGCAATACAGGAGCGACCGGCTCGATGCATGGGTGTCGGCCTACGCGGGCTACGTGCAGGACTTCATCCTGTTCAACTATTCGGCCGGCATGATGGGCCCGACCACGCAGGCGACCAACGTCAATGCGCAGATCATGGGCGGCGAGGCGGGCGTGTCGTGGCGGCCGGTTGCGCCGCTGCGCGTCGAGACGTCGCTCGCGTATGCGTGGGGGCGCAACGTCGCAAGCGGCGATCCGCTGCCGCAGATGCCGCCGCTCGAGGCACGCATCGGGCTCGAATACACGCGTGGTGCGTGGTCGGCAGGGGGCCTGTGGCGCATCGTTGCGCCGCAGCATCGTTATGCACTGAACGAGGGCAACGTGGTCGGCAAGGACTTCGGCCCGAGCGCCGGATTCGGCGTGCTCTCGCTGCATACGCAGTACAACGTGAGCAAGACCGTGCAGGTATCGGTGGGCGTCGACAACGTGCTGAACAAGGCCTATACCGAGCACCTGAACCTCGCCGGCAACGCGGGCTTCGGCTATCCGGCGAACTCGCCGGTGATGGAGCCGGGCCGGACCGCCTGGGTGCGCGTGAGCGCGAAGCTGTAACGCGTCGCGGGTGTGCGTTGCAGCATGCGCACGCATGAACGCGGCCCCGCCTGAACGGGCGGGGCGCGTCAACCGATTAGAGAACCGTGTCTAGTCAGGGCGCAAACGTTCACGAGTCGTGATTCACTCCCGCATTCGACGCACACGGTGCACGCGACGTTCGCGATGCATCGTGTGTGTCGATCCGGCTTCATTCGCACCGGCAGCACAATAATCAGGAGAACATGCATGGCCAGGACGATGCGTTCCAGGGTGGTGGCAGGGGCAGTGGCATGCGCGATGAGCATCGCGCCGTTCGCGGGGACGACCGCGGTGATGACGCTCGCGACGACGCACGCGGCAATGGCGGCGACCACGCCCGCCGATGGCTACGCGGCGACGCGTTACCCGATCATCCTCGTGCATGGGCTCTCGGGCACCGACAAGTTCGCCGGCGTGCTCGAGTATTGGTACGGCATCCAGGAGGACCTGCAACAGAACGGTGCGACCGTCTACGTCGCGAACCTGTCGGGTTTCCAGAGCGACGACGGCCCGAACGGGCGCGGCGAACAGTTGCTCGCTTACGTGAAGACGGTGCTCGCGGCGACGGGGGCGACCAAGGTGAATCTCGTCGGCCACAGCCAGGGCGGCCTCTCGTCGCGCTATGTTGCTGCCGTCGCGCCCGATCTCGTTGCGTCGGTGACGACGATCGGCACGCCGCATCGCGGCTCGGAATTCGCCGACTTCGTGCAGAACGTGCTGGCGTACGATCCGACCGGGCTTTCGTCATCGGTGATCGCCGCGTTCGTCAATGTGTTCGGGATCCTGACGAGCAGCAGCCACAACACCAACCAGGACGCGCTCGCCGCACTGCAGACGCTGACCACCGCACGAGCCGCCACGTACAACCAGAACTATCCGAGCGCGGGCCTGGGTGCGCCGGGCAGTTGCCAGACCGGCGCGCCGACCGAAACCGTCGGCGGCAACACGCACCTGCTGTATTCGTGGGCCGGCACGGCGATCCAGCCGACGCTCTCCGTGTTCGGCGTCACGGGTGCGACGGACACGAGCACCCTTCCGCTCGTCGATCCAGCGAACGTGCTCGACCTGTCGACGCTCGCGCTGTTCGGCACCGGCACGGTGATGATCAACCGCAGCTCCGGGCAGAACGACGGGCTCGTGTCGAAGTGCAGTGCGCTGTACGGCAAGGTGCTGAGCACGAGCTACAAGTGGAACCACCTCGACGAGATCAACCAGCTGCTCGGCGTGCGCGGCGCGTATGCGGAAGATCCGGTCGCGGTGATCCGCACGCATGCGAACCGGCTGAAGCTGGCGGGCGTGTAATCGATGACGGCACGAGGAGGAAGCACGCCGCTGGCGCGCCGCGCCGTGGTTTATGGCGTCGTGGGGCTGGCGGCGATTGCCGGCGTGGCGATGTGGAGCGGCGCGGGCCGGCATGGCGGCACGGGCGCATCCGGCGAGTCGCCGGATGCGCCGGCGGCACGCGGACCGGCTGCCGCACCGCCGCAGGCTGCCGTGCCGGCAAGCACGGGCCTG
>NZ_ASSI01000105.1:0-19154 GCF_000466765.1 Burkholderia sp. AU4i
CGCGCCGGCGCGAAGCGTTCGTGGCCGAGGTCGATGCGTACCGGAAGCAACGCGCCAGGCTGCTCGACGACCTGTCGGCGCAGAGCGCCGCACTGGAAGTCGCGAGCGGGCTCGGCGGGCTGGTCGTCGCGGCGCTCGGCGCGCTGCTGTGCGCGCGTGGCTGGTTTCCGCGCGAGTCGTTGCCGCTGCTGGTGCTGGTCGCGGTGGCCGCCTTCATGCCGGTTGCCGAAATCGGCCAGGTCGCGCGCCAGCTCGCCGACACGATCGCGTCGACGCGCCGCCTGCGCGCGCTCGAGAAGGAGCCCGTGCCGGTGACGGACGGCACGCATGCGCTGCCCGCCGATCCGGCGGTGCGCTTCGAGGCGACGTCCTTCACGTACCCGGGCCGCAGCGTGCCCGCGCTCGACCGCGTGAGCTTCGAGATGGCGCCTGGCAGCACGGTCGCGCTGGTCGGTGCGTCGGGCGCCGGCAAGTCGACGGTCGCGAGCCTGCTGCTGCGCTTCTGGGATCCGCAGCAGGGCCGCGTGACGCTCGGCGGCGTCGACCTGCGCGACCTGCGGCTCGACGACCTGCGCCAGCACATCGCGCTGGTTGCGCAGGACACCTACCTGTTCAACGACACGCTGGAGGCGAACATCCGGCTCGCGGCGAACGACGCGTCCGACGCGGACGTGCAGCGCGCGATCGAGCATGCGGCGCTCGGCGAATTCGTCGCGCGGCTGCCGGACGGGCTCGCGACGCGCGTCGGCGAGCGCGGCGTGCAGTTGTCGGGCGGCCAGCGCCAGCGCGTCGCGATCGCGCGTGCGTTCCTGAAGGATGCGCCCGTGCTGATCCTCGACGAAGCGACGTCCCACCTCGACACGATCAGCGAGCAGCAGATCCGCGCGGCACTGGAAGACCTGATGACGCAGCGCACGTCGATCATCATCGCGCACCGGCTGTCGACCGTGCGTAATGCCGACCTGATCCTCGTGATGGAGCAGGGCCGCGTGATCGAGGCCGGACAGCATGCGGACCTGCTGGCGCGGCAGGGCGCGTATGCGCGGCTCGTGTCGCATCAGGCAAGCGGGGTGGCGGTGTAAGCGACGTCGCATCGGCGCGCGGGCCTTGCTTCCGGCGGTTCCGTGCGCGTGTCGCAACATTCGTCGAGTCACGCCGGAGGGTGCGTGCGTCGCGGGGGACGCCACCCCGGCACCGTACCCGATCGCCGACGCTTCACGCTGACAAACCCTATGCGCGGGCCGCGACGATTGTCCGAGCGCCCGCGCGATCCTCCTCCTCTCGTGCGTGACGCCCTGGGCCGCAAGCCGGCCCGGTCACCGCCAACTGCGCCCAGGCGCCGCCGCCGTCCGGCGCGGCGTGATCCGGCCCGGGTGCTTCCCCCGGGTGCTTCGCCCCGCGCCACCCTCCCTTTCCTCCGATTTATCCGCGCCGCGCGCCCCGGGTTTGTTTCGATGCATTTATCCGTTGCGCGTTTTTTTGTTGTCGTAGTATCGCGGTTGACAACACTTGTTGCACTAAGGTCTAATTCGACATCGCATGTTGCGGTGCGGCTTGATGTCGTCGTTACCGCCGGCCGGCTGGCCGGTCACATCGCTCAATCATGCGGAGAGAAATCATGAGTCGCCGTTCCTTCCTGAAAGCCGTCGCGGTCGTTGCCGCGCTCGGCGCAAGCCTCGCACACGCGGATACCAGGACGCTCGTCGTCGGCACCGACACGTCGTTCATGCCGTTCGAGTTCAAGCAGGGCGACAAGTATGTCGGCTTCGATCTCGACCTGTGGGCGGAGATCGCGAAGGACCAGGGCTGGAAATACACGATCCAGCCGATGGATTTCGCGGGCCTGATCCCGGCCCTGCAGACGCAGAACATCGACGTCGCGCTGTCGGGGATGACGATCAAGGAAGAGCGCAAGAAGGCGATCGACTTCTCCGCGCCGTACTACGACAGCGGTCTCGCGGCGATGGTGCAGACCGGCAACACGACGATCAAGTCGATCGACGACCTGAACGGCAAGGTGATCGCCGCGAAGACGGGCACCGCGACCATCGACTGGATCAAGGCGCACCTGAAGCCGAAGGAGATCCGCCAGTTCCCGAACATCGACCAGGCCTACCTCGCGCTCGAAGCCGGCCGGGTCGACGCGGCGATGCACGACACGCCGAACGTGCTGTTCTTCGTGAACAACGAAGGCAAGGGCAAGGTGAAGGTCGCGGGCCAGCCGGTCAGCGGCGACAAGTACGGGATGGGTTTCCCGAAGGGCAGCCCGCTCGTGCCGAAGGTCAACGCGTCGCTCGTGAAGATCAAGGCCGACGGCCGCTACGCGCAGATCTACAAGAAGTGGTTCGGCGCCGAGCCGCCGAAGATGTAAGCGCGACGGCGCACCATGGCGCGGCCGGGCGGCCGCGCCGGTCTTGAATCGAACGGGGAGCGACAAGTGAATTTCGATTGGTCGGCGATCTGGGCGGCGTTGCCGGACCTGATGGACGGGGTCCGGTTGACGGTGTTCATCGCATTTTTCGGGCTGGTGGGCGGCTTCATCGTCGGGATGATCGCGGGCATGTTCCGCGCATACGGACCGAAGGCGATGAACGTGCTCGCCCAGGTCTATATAGAGTTGATTCGCGGCACGCCGATCGTCGTGCAGGTGATGTTCCTGTACTTCGCGCTGCCGCTGCTCGCGCATATCCGCATCGACGGCCTGACGGCCGCGATCATCGCGATCACGGTGAATTCCGGCGCGTATCTCGCGGAAGTGGTGCGCGGCGCGCTGCTGTCGATCCCGAAGGGGCTGACGGAGGCGGGGCTCGCGATGGGGTTGTCGATGCCGCGCGTGCTGCTGAAGGTGGTCGGGCCGCTCGCGTTCCGGCGGCTGATTCCGCCGCTCGGCAACCAGTGCATCGTGAGCCTGAAGGACACGTCGCTGTTCATCGTGATCGGCGTCGGCGAACTGACGCGCAAGGGGCAGGAAATCATCGCGGGCAATTTCCAGGCGGTCGAGATCTGGAGCGCCGTGGCCGTCATCTACCTGCTGCTGACCGGCGCGATGACGCTGACGCTGCGGCTCGTCGAAAAGAGGATGAGAATTCTATGAGCATGATCGAATTCCAGAACGTGTCGAAGAGTTTTGGCCACGTGCCGGTGCTGAAGCACATCGACCTGAAGATCGACGCGGGCGAGGTGGTCGTCGTGATCGGCCCGTCCGGCTCGGGCAAGTCGACGATGCTGCGCTGTATCAACGCGCTCGAGAAAATCACCGGCGGCGAACTGCTCGTCGACGGCCAGAGCGTGCGCGGCAACGCGACGACGATCCGCAACATCCGGCTCGAAGCCGGCATGGTGTTCCAGCAGTTCAACCTGTTTCCGCAAATGACCGCGCTCGAGAACGTGATGTTCGGGCCGATCCAGGTGCGCGGCGCGTCACGTGCCGACGCACGCGACCAGGCGATGGCGCTGCTCGACAAGGTCGGCCTCGAATCGCGTGCGAATCATTACCCGTCGGAGCTGTCGGGCGGCCAGCAGCAGCGTGTCGCGATCGCGCGCGCACTCGCGATCCGGCCGCGGCTGATGCTGTTCGACGAGCCGACGTCGGCGCTCGATCCGGAATTGCGACACGAAGTGCTGAAAGTGATGCAGGATCTCGCCAACGAAGGGATGACGATGATCGTCGTCACGCACGAGATCGGCTTCGCGAAACGGGTCGGCACGCGGCTGCTGTTCATGGATCAGGGCGGCATTGCCGAGGACGGCCATCCGGTCGACCTGATCGACCGGCCGCCGACCCCGCGCCTGAAGGAATTCCTGAAACACGTGTCCTGAACGAAACCGAAATGGCCGACCTGCCGCTTTCCCTTACTCCTGTCATCGCCGGTGCGCCGTTCGACATCGGCGTGCGCCTCGGCGAACTCGCCCGTCCCGTGTTCGACGCGTACATGCAGCAGAGCAGCGCGTGGCAGGCCGTGCGCCGCTGGCGCGGCCATCCGTTCGTCGATGCGCTGCGGCAGGCGGCGCTGGCCGCGTACCCCGATCTCGTCGCGGAACTGGACGGGATCGCGGCGGGTGTCGGCTGGCCGGCCGAGGACATCTTCCTGTGGAACTGCCGCGGCGAGCTGATCCACAACGCGCCGGACGGCTGCACGACGCTTGCCGCGCGCGATGCGGCCGGCACGCGCTGGATCGCGCACAACGAGGACGGCGATCCGTTCCTGCGCGAACGCTGCCTGCTCGTCGACGTGCAGCCCGTGGGCAAGCCGGGCTTCGTCAGTTTCTACTACCCGGGCTCGCTGCCGGGGCACACCTTCGCCACGAACCGGGCCGGCATCGTGCAGGCGATCAACAACCTGCGGATCAGGACGCCCGCGCCGGGCGTGCCGCGCATGATCCTGGCGCGCGCCGTGCTCGATGCGGCGTCGCTCGACGAAGCCGCCGACGTGCTGCGCGTGAATGCGCGCGCGAGCGGCTTTCACCATACGCTCGGCGCGACCGGCGACACGCGGCTGCTGAGCATCGAGGCGAGTGCCGCGCGCTGCTCGGTCGTCGACGTGGCGACGCTGGCCGGGCACGCGAACCATCTCGTGCATCCGGGCTGTGAAGCAGAGGCGCAGATCGTCACGCAATCGTCGGCCGACCGCCAGCGCCGCGTCGACGCGCTCGTGCCCGGGATCGACGCGATCGATGCAGCCGCGCTGCTGCGCGTGCTCGGCGATCGTGCACCGGAAGGGTTGCCGATCTACCGCGACGATCCTGCGGACCCCGACGACGAAAATACGCTGGCCACGGCCGTGTTCGCGATCGGCGCGGCGTCGATCGACGTCACCATTCACCAACAAGGCACGCAGCGTTTCGCGACACGCATCGTGCCGTCCGGACGCGCGCACGACGCATCCTGATCCATGAGGCAACGCATGACGACCGTTTTCCATCGCGCTCCGCGCGCCACCTTGCCCGTCGCCGTCGCAGGCGACGGTATCGAGATCATCGACTCGACCGGCAAACGCTACATTGACGCGTGCGGCGGCGCGGCCGTTTCGTGTCTCGGCCACAGCAACCAGCGCGTGATCGACGCGATCAAGCGGCAGGCGCAGCAACTGGCCTACGCGCACACGTCGTTCTTCACGACCGACGTGGCCGAGGAACTCGCCGACCGGCTCGTCGAAGCGGCGCCGGCCGGCCTCGAACACGTGTATTTCGTGTCGGGCGGCTCCGAGGCGGTCGAGGCCGCGCTGAAGCTCGCGCGCCAGTATTTCGTCGAGAAGGGCGAGCCGCAGCGCCGCCATTTCATCGCGCGACGCCAGAGCTATCACGGCAACACGCTCGGCGCGCTTGCGATCGGCGGGAATGCGTGGCGGCGCGAGCCGTTCCTGCCGCTGCTGATCGAGGCGCACCACGTGAGCCCGTGCTATGCGTATCGCGACCAGCAGGCGGGCGAAACCGACGAAGCGTATGCGCAGCGCCTCGCGGACGAGCTCGAGCAGACGATCGTCGAACTCGGCGCGGACAACGTCGCGGCATTCGTCGCGGAGACGGTGGTGGGCGCAACGGCCGGCGCGGTGCCGCCGGTGCGCACGTACCTGAAGAAGATTCGCGCGGTGTGCGACAAGTACGGCGTGCTGCTGATTCTCGACGAGATCATGTCGGGGATGGGCCGCACGGGTTACCTGTACGCGTGCGACGAAGACGGCGTCGCGCCCGATCTGCTGACGATCGCGAAAGGGCTCGGCGCCGGCTACCAGCCGATCGGCGCGACGCTGGTGAGCGACCGCATCTACCGGACGATCGTCGACGGCTCGGGTTTCTTCCAGCACGGCCACACGTACCTCGGCCATGCGACCGCGTGCGCGGCCGCGCTCGAAGTGCAGCGCGTGATTGCCGAAGAGAAGCTGCTCGACAACGTGAAGGCGCGCGGCGAGCAGTTGCGTGCGTCGCTGCGCGAGCATTACGGCGCGCATCCGCATGTGGGTGACGTGCGCGGCCGCGGGCTGTTCGTCGGCGTCGAGCTCGTGCGCGATCGCGACACGAAGGCGACGTTCGATCCCGCGCTGAAGCTGCACGCGGCGGTCAAGCGCGAAGCGATGCAGCGCGGGTTGATGGTGTATCCGATGGGCGGGACGATCGACGGCGTTCACGGCGATCACATCCTCGTTGCGCCGCCTTTCATTTGCACCGCGCAGCAGATCGACACGATCGTCGAGCGGCTGTCGGGCGCGATCGACGCGGCGCTCGCGTCGGCCGGCGCGTAAGTGCATTCGTTGAACGTTCTCCGGAGATCGCCATGACCAACAGATTGCCTCCGTTCGATCCCGCATCGGCCACCGATGAGCAGAAGGCCGTGCTGGCCGACATTCTCAGCGGCCCGCGCGGCAACCTGAACGGGCCGTTTCTCGGCTGGATCGCGAGCCCCGAACTGGCCCAGCACGCGCAGAAGCTCGGCGCGTTCTGCCGCTATCGCACGGGCCTGCCGCTGCGCCTGTCGGAACTCGCGATTCTCGTGACGGCCGCGCGCTGGCGCTCGCAGGCCGAGTGGCACATCCACCATCCGATCGCGCTCGAAGCGGGGGTGCCGGCCGCGACGGCCGACGCCATTCGGCTCGGCGTCGCGCCCGCATTCGAATCGGACGACGATGCGCTGATTCATGCGTTCGCGAGTGAGTTGTACGACACGCGGCGCGTGAGCGACGCGACGTTCGCGCGGGCGCAGGCGCGCTTCGGCCACGAAACCGTCGTGAATCTCGTTGCATTGCTCGGCTACTACGCGCTCGTCGCGATGACGCTGAACACGTTCGGCATGCGTGCGGACGGGCAGACCGAATTGCCGTTTCCGGAGTAAGGGCGACGTTCCGGCCGTGCCGGAGCGGGGCGGCGATACGTCTGACGAACATCGTGACGACCTGCTCCCGGCACAATGCAACCAAATGTATTCGTACGGGATCGACGGCCGATCGCCGCGTATGATGGCTTGTTCACGTCGACATGATCGGTGAGCAAGCATGACGAGTACCCGCAAGACCTTGATGATCGCCGGTGGGCTCCTGGTAGCCGCGGCCGGCACTGCCTACGTGATGCTCCTGCGCGCGGACCACCGTGCGATCGAAGACGCCGGCATCGGCGATTCGGCCGCGCCGGTTGCCGTGGCACCCGCGAACAACGATCACGCGGTGCAGGGCACGATCGCACCGCCGGCCCCGGCGGCCCGGGCCGATACGGCATCGAAGCAGGCAGCCGTTTCCCCGCAGCCACCGGCCCCGGCAACGCCCGCACCTGCACCTGCACCTGCACCCGCGCGTGTCGGTGCCGCACCCGCATCCGTCCCCGCCGTTCCTGTCGTCAGCGAGAAAGCGCAGCCGAGCGCACCGGCGCCGAAGGTCAACGTCGTGACCGTCGATGCGCAGGATTCGACCCCGCCGGCCCCGGCGCCGGCTGCGAAACCTGCCCAGCCGGTCGCCCCCGCGCAGGTCACGCAACGCGCACCGCGCAAGCGCGACGGTCTCGAACGCCACGCGGCCGCCGCGCCTTCCGCCACGAAATCCGAAACGCCGGAGACGGCCGCGCTCGTGAGGGAATCGGCGAAGCTCGACCCGTCGTTGCCGCCGCCGCCGATGTCGTCGACATCATCGATGTCGTCGAGCGCCGGTTCGTACCGGCAGGGGAGTTCGTCGTCGGGCGCGAATCCGGTTGCCGCTGCGATGACCGAGCAACTGGTCAGGCAGTCGAGCAGTGTCAAGGCGTCGCCCTCGGCAAATAGCGATTCGACAGCGACCAAGTAAGCCGCGCAACTCGAGCGTGATGCTTGCGAACGTGATCGAACGGACGTGCCATGAGGCGCAATGCCAATACACGATGACGTTTGACGCGAAAGCCGCGAAGGTTGCAGGAATGCGACTCGTCAGTTAAGGGCAATTCGCTATTCGTCTGCGCCTCCAGGCGTCGACACAAAAAAAGGGCCCCGCACGCCGACCAAAGCATGCGGGGCCAAGAGAGACAAACTGTTGTGCCGATGTGCGACGCGCGTTACGCGGCGACCGCTTCCTCGGCCTGCGGTTGCGCGGCGGCCACCGGTGCGACGTCCTGCCGGATCAGGTGGTCGAACGCGCCGAGCGATGCCTTCGCGCCTTCACCCACCGCGATCACGATCTGCTTGAACGGCACCGTCGTCACGTCGCCGGCCGCGAACACGCCCGGCACCGACGTCGCGCCGCGCGCATCGACGACGATCTCGCCGTGCTTCGACAGTTCGACCGTACCTTTCAGCCATTCGGTGTTCGGCACGAGGCCGATCTGCACGAACACGCCTTCCAGATCGATGCGCTGCGTGTCGCCCGAGCGCAGATCCTTGTAGACGAGGCCGTTCAGCTTGCTGCCGTCGCCGGTCAGCTCGATCGTTTGCGCCTGCGTGACGATCGTGACGTTCGGCAGGCTGCGCAGCTTGCGCTGCAGCACTTCGTCCGCGCGCAGTTGCGCACCGTATTCGATCAGCGTGACGGCCTTCACGATGCCGGCGAGGTCGATCGCGGCCTCGACGCCCGAGTTGCCGCCGCCGACCACCGCGACGCGCTTGCCCTTGAACAGCGGGCCGTCGCAGTGCGGGCAGTACGCGACACCACGGTTGCGGTATTCGCGCTCGCCGGGCACGTTGATTTCGCGCCAGCGCGCGCCGGTCGCGAGGACGATCGTCTTCGCCTTCAGCACCGCGCCGTTCGCGAGGCGGATCTGGTGCACGTCGCCCGGAATCAGCGCATCGGCACGCTGCACGTCCATGATGTCGACGTCGTACTGCTTCACGTGCTGCTCGAGCGCTGTCGCGAACTTCGGCCCTTCGGTTTCCTGCACCGACACGAAGTTTTCGATTGCCATCGTGTCGAGCACCTGACCGCCGAAACGCTCGGCGACCACGCCCGTCGCGATGCCCTTGCGTGCCGAGTAGATGGCGGCTGCCGCGCCCGCCGGGCCGCCGCCGACGATCAGCGTATCGAACACCGGCTTGTTCTCGAGCGACTTCGCGGCACGTGCGCTGGCGCCCGTGTCGAGTTTCGCGAGGATTTCCTTCACGCTGCTGCGGCCCTGGCCGAACGAGGCGCCGTTCAGGAACATCGTCGGCACGGCCATGATCTGGCGCGACTCGACTTCATCCTGGAACAGCGCGCCGTCGATCGCGACGTGGCGGATGCGCGGGTTGATCAGCGACATCACGTTCAGTGCCTGCACGACTTCCGGGCAGTTCTGGCACGACAGCGAGAAGTACGTTTCGAACGCGTAGTCGCCGTCGAGCGCGCGGATCTGTTCGACCACGTCGTCGTCGAGCTTGATCGGGTGGCCGCCCGTCTGCAGCAGCGCGAGCACGAGCGACGTGAATTCGTGGCCCATCGGGATGCCGGCGAAGCGGATGCCGGCCGGCTTGCCGGGCTCGCCGATCGAGAACGACGGCTTGCGCTCGGCATCGTCGCGGCGTTCGGTCACGGTCACGCGATCCGTCAGCGACGCAATCTCGTTCAGCAGCGCCAGCAGTTCCTGCGATTTCGCGCCGTCGTCGAGCGAAGCGACGAGTTCGATCGGGCGCGTGATTTTTTCGAGGTACGCTTTCAGTTTGTTCTTGAGATTGGCGTCGAGCATGGCGTTTCGGATTCCGTATTGATGATTCTGGTCGGGCACGTCGTGCCGGAGGAGGGCGCGGGCCGCATGCGGCGGCGGCCCGTCTTCGTGTGTCTCGCGCGCCTCGTGCGAGGCGCGCGGAGCGATCGTCAGATCTTGCCGATCAGGTCGAGCGACGGGGTCAGCGTTTCCGCGCCCGGCGTCCACTTGGCCGGGCACACTTCACCCGGGTGGGCCGCGATGTATTGCGCGGCCTGCACCTTGCGCAGCAGTTCGCCTGCGTCGCGGCCGATGCCGTTGTCGTGGATTTCGCACAGCTTGATCTCGCCTTCCGGGTTGATCACGAACGTGCCGCGCAGTGCCATCCCTTCTTCCTCGATCAGCACGTCGAAGTTGCGCGACAGCGTGAGCGTCGGGTCGCCGATCATCGGGTACTTGATCTTGCCGATCGTGTCCGACGTGTCGTGCCATGCCTTGTGCGTGAAGTGCGTGTCGGTCGACACGCCGTAGATTTCGACACCCAGCTTCTGGAATTCCGCGTAACGGTCGGCGAGGTCGCCCAGCTCGGTCGGGCAGACGAACGTGAAGTCGGCCGGATAGAACACGACGACGGACCACTTGCCCTTGAAGTTCTCTTCCGAGACGGGCACGAAGTCGCCGTTGTGGTAAGCGGTTGCCTTGAACGGCTTGATTTGGGTGTTGATGATCGGCATCTGGAGAGTTCCTTTGCTTCAGTGGTGAGTGGAGTGTTGCCAGTATCCGGGTTCACCCTGAGCTTGTGAAATTGCTTGTTTCAATCCGGGACATCGGGAATTTCTATCTGCTTCCGGCCCTTGATTGGGTGGGGCTTGGGGGGCTTGTGAGGCGGTGGGCGGATCGCCGATGAATGCGGGTTGACAGCGGGGCAGTTTGGCGTGATGTGCCGGCGCGAGTGGCTGGCACATTGCGTGCGCAGGATGGTCGTCTCGCGCGTTCGTATCAGGTGCTGCGGGAGGGCCGAGTTCCGGCGCATACAACGGGTTCGGACTCGGAGGTGACTTGGCGCTGACTCAGAGCTTGTAGGGCACGCGAACGCCGGGTTCGGTGGCAGGGAAGTCCTTCGTGTTGCGCGATACGAGCAGTAGACCGTTCACTTGTGCCGATGCCCAGACGATTGCATCGGGAAGGCGTATGCGGCGTTCCTTGCGGATTGTCACGGCACGATTCGCAACCGGGCTGTCCAGTGCGATGACATCGAACGACGACAGCCACGCGCGGATGGGTGCCTCGTCCTGTGCGGACGTGCCGACCAGGACCTCCATCCACGAGATCGTGCTGATCGCCCGATAGTCGTAGCGGCCCAGTTCCGCACGAGCGGATTCCACGCCGCCCAGATAGTCGATCAGGATGTTGGTATCGAAGAGAGCTTTTACCATTCCGAGCGCAGTTCTTCCTGATAGGTGAGCCCGTCGACCTTGCGATCTTTCCAGAGACCGAAGACGTCGTCGGCAAGCCGGTGCTTGTGCAAGGCAATATAGGCATCGATCGCGTCGCGGATGATTGCGGCGCGGGGACGATGTTGAGTCTCGACGATGACGGCCAACTCGTCGAGTTGGCCGTCCGACAGATCGACCAGAATTCGGCTCATGATAGCCTCCGATATATGATATGCATATCATATATACCAGATCTTTCGGCCGCAAGACGGTAGCAAGCGAATCGGCGCAGCGTACCCCGCTCAAATCCCCGCCATCTTCCTCAACCACTCCGCCAGCCGCCGTGCCCCGTCCGGCATGTCCGCGTCCTCGCGCGTACACAGGTAGTAATCGCGCCCGTCGTCGAGCGCGTGGTCGAACAGTTTCACGAGCTCGCCATTCGCCAGTTCGCGCTCGACCAGCGGCGCGCGCAGCAATGCCGCGCCGAGATCCGCGCGCGCGGCGCTCAGCGTCAACTGGCCGTCCTCGAACATCGGCCCCACCGCGTGCGACACATGCCGCACCCCGGCGCCCTGCAGCCAGTTGACCCACGTGCTGCGATCCTCGTCGTGCACGAGCGGCGCGCGCGCGAGATCGGCCGGCGTGCGGAACGGCCCGTGGCGCTTCAGGAACGACGGGCTGCACATCGGCACCATCGCGCCCGGCAGCAGGCGTTCGCAGCGATAGCCGGGCCAGTCGCCGGTGCCGAAGCGGATCGACAGGTCCGACGCATCGCTGCGGTAGTTGCGGTGATGCGCGTACAACACCGTGACGTCGACGTCCGTGTTGTCGGCCAGGAACGCATGCAGCCTCGGAATGAACCAGCCGATGCCGAGCAACGGAATCAGGCTGACGGTGATCTGCCGCAGCGACGAGCGGTCGCGCACGAAGCGCGTCGCGCTGCGCAGCACCGAGAACGCGGCGCTGATCGAGCGGTAGTAATCGCGGCCTTCGTCGGTGAGCGCGAGCAGCCGGCCCTCGCGCACCGTCAGCGGCGTCTGGATGAACGCCTCGAGCAGCTGCAGCTGATGGCTGACCGCCGACGGCGTGATGTCGAGCTCGCCCGCGGCTGCGGTCACCGACCCGAGGCGCGCGAAGGCTTCGAACGCACGCACCGCGCGCAGCGGTGGATCGTGCGGCAATTGTTCGATATTTTTCATGTGTCGAATTTTATCGAAAAATCAGGGTAAGCGAAAACACAAAAATATCCTGTATTTACAGTGATATAGGTTAATGTGTGGCCAGCGGTATAAGCATCCAACAATTGGGTATTTGGGGTTTGGGTGCTCAATATTTAATATTTTTCATGTTTTGATTCGATCCACCCATCCCCGCACATGAAAATCGCTTTCCTCCACGCCACCCTCGCATTCTCGGCGGCCGCCCTGGTCGCTTCCGTTCCCGCCTTCGCGCAATCCGCGCCGCAGACGGTCCTGATCGGTCTCGCCGCGCCCCTCACCGGCCCGTCCGCGCGGATCGGCAAGGATCTGCAGAACGGCGCGCAACTCGCGATCGACGATGCGAACGCGAAGCATCCGACCATCGGAGGCAAGCCGGTCGTCTATAAGCTCGTCGCGGCCGACGATCAATCGGATCCGCGCACGGCCGTCGCGGTCGCGCAGCAGCTCGTCGACCAGCACGTGATCGGCGTCGTCGGCCACTGGAACACGGGTTGCAGCGTGCCGGCATCGCGCGTCTACCGCGATGCGGGCATCCCGCAGATCGCGCCGGCGTCCACCGGCCATCAATACACGCAGCAGGGTTATGCGACGGCGTTCCGCATCATGGGTCACGACGATGCGGGCGGCAACTTCACGGGCGCGTATGCGGTGAAGACGCTGAAGGCGAAGCGTATCGCGGTGATCGACGATCGCACGTCGTTCGGCGCGGGGCTCGCCGACCAGTTCATCAAGGGCGTGCAGGCGAACGGCGGGGCGATCGTCGATCGCCAGTACGTGAACGACAAGACGACCGATTTCAGCGGTGTGCTGACCGCGATCAAGGGCAAGCGCGCTGATCTCGTGTTCTTCGGCGGCCTCGATGCACAAGCGGCGCCGATCGCGCGCCGGATGCGCCAGCTCGGCGTGAACGCGCCGCTGCTCGGCGCGGGCGGCTTCGTGAGCCAGACCTTCCTGTCGCTCGCGGGCAAGGGCGGCGACGGCGTGACGGCGCTCGAACCGGGCCTGCCGCTCGACCGGATGCCGGGCGGCAAGGCATTCGACACGCAATACCAGGCGCGCTTCCGTGCGCCGATCGAACTGCATGCGCCGTTCGCGTACGACGCGGCGGCCACGCTGATCGCGGCCGCGCAGAAGGCCGGCACGACGCAGCCGGCGAAGCTGGTCGCGGCGGTGCGTGCGATCGACCGGCCCGGCGTGACGGGGCGGATCGCGTTCGACGGCGAAGGCAACCTGAAGGACCCGGCCTTCACGATCTACCAGGTGCGCGGCGGCAAGTGGACCGTCGTCGACGTGCTCGGCGGCTCGCGCACCGCAACCAAGTAAGCGAAACGACACGGCGCAACACAGCGCAATACATCGATAAAACGACCCGGACGATCCCCATGACCGAAGCGACCCAGACATCCGCCGCCGCACCCGAGGACACGCGCCTCGGGATCCTCGCGCGGCGCCGCATCGAAGCGGAAATCATCAAGCCGATCTACGAGATCATGAAGCGCGAGTTCGGCGCCGAGCGCGCACAGGCCGTGATCGCGGAAGCCGTGCGCGGCGCGGCCGTCGACGCCGGCCGCACGTTCGCCGCGCAGGAGCCGGGCGGCACGAGCGTGAAGTCGTTCATCGCGCTGCAGGTGCTGTGGGAGAAGGACGATGCGCTCGACGTCGAGGTGCGGCGCGCGGACGACGCGCACTACGACTACGACGTGCATCGCTGCAGCTACGCGGAGATGTATCACGCGATGGGGCTCGGCGAGATCGGGCATCTGCTGAGCTGCGCGCGCGACAGCCATTTCATCCAGGGTTATGCGCCGGACATCGCGCTCACGCGCACGAGCACGATCATGCAGGGCGGCAAGCGCTGCGATTTCCGTTACGCACTGCAATCCGCGCCGGAGAACGGCGATGCGTGACGATCGCGGCAACGTGGATATCGTAAGCGCGCCGCGCGTCGACGGCGACCGCCTGTGGGCGTCGCTCGAACGGATGGCGCAGATCGGTGCGACGCCGAAGGGCGGCGTCTGCCGACTTGCGCTGACCGACCTCGATCGCGAGTCGCGCGACCTGTTCGTGCAATGGGCGCAGGACGCCGGCTGCACGGTGCGCGTGGACCGGATGGGCAACGTCTTCGCACGCCGTCCGGGGCGCAATCCCGACGCCGCGCCGGTCATGACGGGCTCGCACGCCGATTCGCAGCCGACGGGCGGCCGCTACGACGGCATCTACGGCGTGCTAGGCGGGCTCGAGGTCGTGCGTGCGCTGAACGACGCGGGCGTCGAGACCGAGCGCCCGATCGACGTCGTGATCTGGACCAACGAGGAAGGCTCGCGCTTCGCGCCGGCGATGGTGTCCGCCGGCGTGTTCTCGGGTGTCTATACGCTCGAATACGGGCTGTCGCGCACCGACGGCGCGGGCAGGACGATCGGCGAGGAACTGGCGCGGATCGGCTACGCGGGCGCCGAGCCCGTCGGCGGTTATCCGGTGCACGCGGCGTATGAACTGCATATCGAGCAGGGCCCGATTCTCGAACGGGCCGGCAAGACGATCGGTGTCGTGACGGGCGGGCAGGGGCAGCGCTGGTACGAAGTGACGCTCACCGGCGTCGACGCGCACGCGGGCACGACGCCGATGGAGGTCCGCCGTGATGCGCTGGTCGGCGCCGCGCGGATGATCGCGTTCATCGAGGTGCTCGGCCGTCGTTACGCGCCGGACGCACGCGCGACGGTCGGGATGATCGAGGCGCGGCCGAACTCGCGCAACACGGTGCCGGGCGGCTGCTTCTTCACGGTCGAGTTTCGTCATCCGGACGATGCGGTGCTCGACGAACTGGACGCGGCGCTGCGCGCCGAACTGGCGCGTGTGGCCGATGAAACGGGCCTCGGTGCGCAGATCGAGCAGATTTTCACGTATGCGCCGATCCCGTTCGCGCCGCGCTGCATCGACGCGGTGCGTGACGCGGCACGCTCGCTCGGGCTGTCGCACCTGGACATCGTGTCCGGCGCGGGTCATGACGCATGTTATGTCGCGCGCGTTGCGCCGACCGGGATGATCTTCGTGCCGTGCGTCGACGGGCTGAGCCACAACGAGGCCGAAGCGATTACGCCCGAGTGGGCGGCGGCGGGGGCGGATGTGCTGTTGCGGGCGGTGTTGCGGAGCGCGCAAGAGGCCTGAGCCCGAGCGTGACGGCCCGGCCCGGCGGCACGGTGTGCGCCGGGCCGTGCCGGTTTCGGCCTGGCGCCGCGAACGCGAAATTCGCGTCAGGCCGCCGGCGAATGTCGATCGATGTATCGGCGCATCACGTAAAACGCCGTATCGGTGCGCCCCGGCATCGTCACCATCTCACCATCGGCCGTAAAACCGAGCTTTTCATAGAACCGGTACGCCACTTCGCGTGCCGTACACCACACGAGCGCGGCCCCGTGCGCTTGCGCATGCCGCACGCATACCTGCACCAGCACGCGCCCGAAGCCCATGCCGCGCACGGTAGGGTCGACGGCCATTCCGCGAAGCCGCCATGCGGGCCGTGCCGGATCGTCGTCGCGCAACTCCTCGCAGAGCGACGCGACCGCCACGATGTTCGACCGGCCGTCGCGCACGCCGACATGCAGCGTCGTCGGCGCATGGTCGCCAGCCAGTTCGCAGGCGTTCAGGTCGCCGTTCAGCAGGATCGCTGCCCGGAGCGGGTGCGTCTGCGCGGCGTCGATCGACGCGATGGTGAACAGCGGGTCGCCTGAAGTCATCAACATTCCTCGTGCAATCGGGCCGCGCGTTATCGAGCGGCCTTGCGCCGTGCCATATACGCAAGATACGCGACGATCTGGTCGAGTTCCCGGTCGCTCAACTGGTCGGGCGGAAACGCCGGCATGACGCGGCCCGGCCAGTCGCGCACCGATGCCGGGTTGCGGATGTAGCGGCGCAGCGCGGCCGGCTGGAAGTAGTCGACCGGGTTCATCGGCGTGTTCAGGTCGGGGCCGGCATGGCTGCTGCCCGCGCCGTCGAGCCGGTGGCACGCGAGGCATTGCGTGACGAACAGGTGCAGCCCCGCGCGGGCCGGGTCGTCGGCAGGCAACGCGGCATCCACGGCAAGCGACGGCCAGCGCGCGAGCGGCGACGATTCGATCGTGATGCGCACGATCTGGTACGGCCACTGCTCGCCGCGCACCGACGCGGCGTCCGGCCCGAGCCACACCAGATAGAACGGCCCCGCGCTGACCTGCTTGCCGGGCAGCTTCGGCCACGGATGGGCCGGGTCCTCGATCGCGAGCCACGGAACGGCGCCGGCCGGCGCACGGCGGCGCACGAGGTCCAGCGGCAGTTGCGCGGCGAAGCCGTCGGCGGCGCGCGTTTCGAGCACGCCGTCGGTGGGCAGCGGCGTGTCGCCGAGCAGCGCGGCGAACGGCACCGCGCGGAACGTCATCGGCCGGCCATACGCGATGTCGCGCGGCACACGGATGTCCGTCGCGTCGGGGCGTGCGAGCAGTGTCTGCCGGGTGAGGGGGCGGGCCGTGCCGTCGGTGTCGAGCTCGAGCGTGGACTGGGCCGACGCGCGTTGTCCGAACAGGCAAACCGTCAGCAGCACGAGCGAAAACCACTGGCGCTTCAGCATTCGTTCTCCGGGAAGGGGCGTTCCGGCGGCGGCAGGAGGCGGGCGCCGCGGCCGATGGAAGGAATCGGGCGACAGTCTATCCGGTACGCGCGGCGCTGGCGACTGCGGCGCGGGGGCCGGTGACCGGTTCCGCGCGACGGTGTATCGTGCTTTGTCACGCACCGGGTGCGGCCGGCCGCACCCGACGTCGGGCCGCGGGCCCGAGGATACCGTCGGCGCCGCGCGGCCCGGCGGCATTCAACGAGACCGGACAACACGCATGGACTCCCCGACAGAGCGGGCGCTTGCCCATATCCGACGATCGTGGCCGCCGGCACGGCAAGGCCACGCATTTCCCGTCACGCTCAATTTTCATCCGGACATGCCGTCCGACGGTATGGGCACGCTCGAGCGGATCGTCCTCGACGGCATCTACCGGTCCCAGTTCGAGACGGCGACGAGCAACGGCGGCCTCACCGCGTATCCCGGCGGCGATCGCTGGCTGTGGGAAAGCCGGATGTTCGGGCAGGCGTACGATGCCGCCGACCCCGCGCTGCGGCCGAAGTACGGCGCGCTGAACCATCTGGGCGATCCCGTCGGCGGGTCGCGCCGCTTCGGGTCCTGTCATTTGCGCCTGC
This sequence comes from Burkholderia sp. AU4i, assembly GCF_000466765.1. NCBI lineage: Bacteria > Pseudomonadati > Pseudomonadota > Betaproteobacteria > Burkholderiales > Burkholderiaceae > Burkholderia > Burkholderia sp. AU4i. Next base: position 17,438 of record NZ_ASSI01000105.1, read on the forward strand.
ATGGCGACGCGCATCGGCGCACGACCTTCTGTTACCCCGACAGCCATTACCGGCCCGAGCATTTCGCGATTCACGACTGCACGGCGCTGATCGCGCTCGCAGCCGAAAACCGCGCCGGCCTCGATCCACTGCTCGACAACTACATCGAGGCGCAGGTGCATGGCGTGGTCAGTCTGGACGACGACGTCGACGCGATCGTGCTCGATCCGAGCTATCGCGATACGCCGGTCGAGGCCGCGGCGACGCGGTCGGGCTGCCGGATCGAGTGGCACGACGGGTTCCGGCTGTCGCTCGACCGGCTGGCCGAGTGCGCGCAATTCCGCGGGCAGGCGGCCGCCGACGCGATCGAACGCATCGCCGTCGACCGCATCGTGACGCCGGCCGTGCTCGGCCGCGCGCGCGACGGCACACTCGACTATCAGACGGCCAAATGGGTGTGGCATTGCATGGCGCGGTTTGGACTGGCGCGCGAAAACGCGGACTGACCGCACTCATCCGGCATGCGCCGCGCGACACTTGCGCGTCGTCGCTTCAATGACTCGAACAAGGCACTGCGCTTTTCGGCATCGGCGTGTCATGCGCAGGCTCGAAATCGGCTTCGCGCGTGCCCGACGGCGTCAGCGACACGAAATGCATCGCGTTGCCGCGCGCCGGGAAACCGGCGATGCCCGTCATGCCCCACGGAATCGGCGAACGCTGCACGCCGCCGATCGCGATGTCCGCCGGCCCGAGTGCCAGCGTCAGCAGCCGGCCGTCGCGGATCGGCACGTACGCATGCGTGCCGGACACCCCGATGCCGGATTCGCGCACCGACGCCGGCAGGCAGTCGAGCGTCGCCGTGCGGCGGCCGTCCGGCGCGATCAGCATCGCGATGCCGCGATCGTCCGCCGTCGTCGTGACGACGATGAAGCGGTCGATCTCCGGCACATACGCCGACGCGTAAACGTAGTACTGGATCGCGTCGTTCAGCGTTCCCAGCTTGTCCAGCTTCGCGGTGACCGGGTCGAACATCGCGTATTCGAGCGTCGCGTCCGTGCTGCCTTCGATGAACTTCTGCCACACGAGCAGCGCGGCATGCGGCGAGCCCGCGACCATGGGCCACCACTCACGGCGGTGCGGCGCGACCGCGACGTGGTTCAGCACGCGCCCAGCCGCGTCGTAGGTCTTCACGTAGACGCCGTTGCCGGTGCCGAGGTTGTCGACGCCGCCGCCGTCGATCCAGTCGGCGGAATAGAACACGACGAAGCGGTCGGCAGCCGTGGCGACGTGCCCCGAGTGGCCGCCCGATTCGACGTCGTTCGGGTAGGGCTTGACCGGTTTCAGGTCGCGGCGGTACACGCCGTAGCGCTGGCTGACTTCCTGCGGCGCGTTCCAGCCGTCCTCGAACGTGACGAAGATGTCGCCGCGCGCGTTCTGCGCGATCGACACGGGTTCCTGCGCCTCGGGGCGGCTGATGAACGTATGGACGTGCAGCAGGTGCGACCCGCCGGGCAGCCATTCTCCGACGTACACGTCATGCGGCCAGTTGCCGTTGCGCATCGCGCCGCGCGGCACGATGCCCGAGCTGCTGAAGAACACCCAGCGCTTGCCGCTGCCGGCGTCGGCCACGCCGATGCCGTGCATGAAGCTGCGCGGATCGGCGGCCGGGTGGGGGGCCGGGGCGGCCGGCACGGCGACCGTATGCACGGCCGGCGTGGCGGCGACGGCCGGCGGCGCC